>DASWMG010000234.1:0-2172 GCA_036399875.1 Solirubrobacterales bacterium | reverse complement strand
CCGACGCCCTTCCACCGCACCATGCCGCGTTCGATCGAGGTGCTGGAGTACGAGCCGCCGCGCCTGGTCCGCTGGCGCCAGGAGGACGGCAACGGCGTCTTCCTGATCGCCTACGAGGTCGAGCCCTCCGCCCGGGGCGCCCGGTTCACGCAGCGCGACGAGATCCAGTGGAAGGTCGCCGGCCCGATCGGGCGCATGGCGGAGCGACTTTTCGTGCGCCGCCACATCGGCGAGCAGATGGCCGAGCTGAAGCGACTGCTGGAGGGATCGGGCGCCGCTTAGGACTTCTTCTTGCCGCCCTTCGAGTTTTCGCCGCCCCGCTTCGAGGCGCCCTTGCTGTTGGCGATCTTCGCGGCGCGTTCCTTGCTCATGCCCTTCTTGCGCAGGCCTTCGTATTGCTTGTCGTTCTTGACGCTGGGACCGTGGTCTTTGGCCATCGCTTGCCTCCTTCGATCGCTTGCGGCGCATTTACCCCACTCGGGTGTGGGTAATCCGCCCAACGCGGCCCGCCGGATAGCCTGCGCGGCGCGTGGACCAGCTCGTGCAGATTGTCGGGGCGCTGCTGATCCTCGCCGCCTTCGCCGCCGCCCAGTTCGGGGCGATGGACCAGCACTCGCGCGCCTACCTCGTGCTCAACCTGGTCGGCTCGGCGATCCTCGCCGTGCTTGCCTGGCGCGAACGCCAGTGGGGCTTCCTGCTGCTGGAGGGAGTCTGGGCCGTCGTCTCGCTCTGGGGGCTGGTCAAGCTCAACGCAGGGCCCGCCCCTGCCGATGACTGAGCGGTGAACACCGCCAACCAGCACGTCTTCTCGCACGGGATGAGCGATACCCGCGCGACGTTCGAGCTCTGGAACGAGCGTCCGTGGTCGGTCCTCGGTGGCTGGGTCGCCCTCAGCCTCGGCGTCGCCGTCGCGTTGCTCGCCGCGGTCTGGGTCGTTGCGGGGATGCTGACCCCGGACGTCACGCCAATCCACATGCCGGGCATCACCGAGCCGACCTCGCCGGCCGACCTCCTGCCGATCCTCTGGCGCAACTCGCTCGTCCTCGCCCTCCACGCGACCGCCTGCGTCGCCGGCTTCATCGCCGGGGCCTCGATGCCGATCGCGGCCGCCCAGCGCAGCGGCTTCTCGCGCTGGGTCCACGTCAAGGCGTCGGAGTTCGCGATCCTCTTCGTCGCCGCGGTCACCCTCTTCTCGCTCTCCACCCAGGCGCTCTACCTCGGCTTCCAGGGCTCGACGATCGCCTCCCAACTCGGCATCTCCCACGCGGAGCTGATCCTCAGCGTCCTGCCGCACGCCCTCCCCGAGCTGACCGCGCTCTTCCTGCCGCTCGCCGCCTGGCTGATCGCCAGCCGCCGCGGCGAGTGGAACCAGTTGCTGGCCGCGACCTTCATCACCGTGCTGCTCGCGATTCCCGCGCTGGTCGTCGCGGCGACGGTCGAGGTCTACCTGTGGCCGCGGGTGCTCGAGGCGCTCTCGCCACTTTTCTAGACGGGCGCGTTTCTCGCGTGTAGCCTCTGGCCTGGAAGGAGGTGAGCCATGCCCGAGACCGATGCCGGCGTCCCGCAGCGCTACGAAACTCGGCTCAAGAATGCACTCGCGCATGAGATCCGCGTGGACATGCTGCGGATCCTCGACGAACGCCCAAGCAGCATGCGGGAACTGGCCAAGACGTTTGACGAGACCCTGGGCGGCGTTGCCACCCACCTGCTCGAGCTCTGGAAGGAAGGCAGCCTCGAAGCGGCCGACGACGACTCGATCCCGCTCGTGGATCGCCGTTTCCGTCTCGCGAGAGTCTTCTTCGACGAGGAGAGCTGGGAGGCCCTGTCCCACGACGAGCGCTACGAAGGGACGATTCGCATCCTCGAGGGGATCATCGGCGAAGCGATGGCAGCCCTCCGTTCCGGTCATCTGACCTCCCGCGCAGACCAGCACGTGACATGGAGGCCGGTGCTGGTCGACGACGAGGGTTGGGCGGAGGCGATCGGGGTGTTGGACCGAGCGTTCGAGGAAATCAAGGCGATCCACGACAAGTGCGCCCCGCGGCTGGCGAGCGGCGAATCCCCGTCGATCCCGATGATCGTCTCGATCATGGGGTTCGAGCGGGGCGGGCCCCGCTTTAGGCCGTCCTAGACGGGTCGGCGGGCTTTCACGGCATCATCCGGTCCTGGAAT
>DASWMG010000233.1:0-7352 GCA_036399875.1 Solirubrobacterales bacterium | reverse complement strand
TGGCGGAGCAGGGCGCTCAGGCGCGCCGCGGTCCCGCGAGCCGCCTCGGTCGGGGCGGTTGGGCTCTCACGCGTTGCGACGTCGATCGCGATCACGCGAGATATACTTGCACACGAACAACTATTTCTCGAAGGAAATAGTTGTTCGTGTGCGCAGGATCACAGAGTCGGGTGCTCCTCCTCGCCGCGATACGGCCCAGGCTTCGGCCGCGGCGCCCCGCCCGGGAAGGCGAGCCGCAGGATCGTCCGCTGCACCATCCCCAGCTGCTGGCCGAAGGGGCCGCTGTTGTAGGGGAGGCCGTAGCGTTCGCAGACCTGCTTCACCTGGGGCGCGATCTCCGCGTAGCGGGTGCTCGGCATGTCGGGGAAGAGGTGGTGCTCGACCTGGTAGCCGAGGTTGCCGCTGGCGACGTGGAACATCGGGCTGCCCTCGATGTTGGCGGCGCCGCAGAGCTGTCGCACGTACCAGCCGCCGCGGCTCTCGTTCTCGACCTCCTCGGGGCTGAAGGTGTAGGTCTGGTCGGGGAAGTGGCCGCAGAAGATGATCGCGTAGGCCCAGACGTTGCGGACCACGTTGGCCGTCGCGTTGGCCTTCGCCGCGGACTTGTAGGAGTCGAGGCCGCCCTCGGCCGCCCTGCGCAGCACCCCGGCCAGGCCGCCCTTGCGCCGGCGCCTGGCGAGGCGACGGCCGAAGCCGCGACCTCCCGCCGTGTCGCCGCCGGCGAGCTCCTTGCGCCCCTCCAGGCCGGCGTCGAGCGCCGCCATCGCCAGCCCGCTCAGCATCGGCCAGGCGATGTAGTCCTTGACGATCTGGCTCCTCGCCTTTTCGCGGATCCCGGCCAGCTCGCGCTTGATCTGGGCCTTCGACTTGCGGCCCTTGCGAATCGCCTCGAAGTCGAGGTCGTGAAGCGCCACGCCCCACTCGAAGAACGCCGCCAGGACCAGGTTGTAGAGCGGCTGCAGCAGGTAGATGGGGTGCCACTTCTGCTGCGGGTCGATCCGCATGATCTCGTAGCCCAGGTCCTTGTCCTTGCCGAGGATGTTGGTGAAGGTGTGGTGGACGTAGTTGTGGGAGTGCTTCCAGGCCTCGGCCGTAGAGGCGGTGTCCCAGTCCCAGGTCGAGGAGTTGATCTGGGGGTCGTTCATCCAGTCCCACTGTCCGTGCAGGACGTTGTGGCCGATCTCCATGTTCTCGAGGATCTTGGCCGCCGAGAGGGCCGCCGTGCCGGCGATCTGCGCCGGGCGGTAGCGGGCGCCGAGCAGCAGCACCCGGCCCATCACGGCAAGGCGGCGCTGCATCGCGATCATGCTCTCGATGTAGCGGCGGTCGCGGTCGCCGAGCTCGGCGTGGACGCGGTCGCGGATCGCGTCGAACTCGCGGGCGAGCTCGTCGAGCTGCTCGGCCGTGAGGTGGGCGAGCGGGCTCTCGACCTCTGGGGCCCAGGCCTCCTGGGTCGTCGTTGCGTTCATCGTTTCCCTTTCGTTTTCAAAGTGCGATCTCGATCTGTCCTTCGGGAGCGTTGACGCAGGTGCGAATCATCTCGCCCTCGCTGCCGTGGACCTTGCCGGTGCGCAGGTCGCGCACCTGGCCGTTGCAGAGCTTTCCGACGCAGGTGTGACAGATGCCCATCCGGCATCCGAAGGGCAGCGTCGCGCCGGCCTCCTCGCCGCCGACGAGGATCGGCGTGCCGCTGTCGCAGCTGGCCTCGACGCGGCTTTTGAGGAAGCGGACCAGGCCGCCGTCGCCCAGTCCGGGCTCGCCGCCGATCACCGGCTGGAAGCGCTCCAGATGGAGCAGCTCGCGGTCGCCCTCGCGGTCCCAGTGGGCGCACATCGCGTCGAGCATCGCCGCCGGCCCTGAGAGGAAGGCGTGGCGCTCGCGCCAATCGGGGCAGAGCCGGTCGAGGTCGGCGGGGCCGACGCGGCCGTCGCGGCCGGTGATCCGCAGGTGGAGCCGGTAGCCGGGGTGGGCGGCGTCGATCTCCCGCAGCAGCTCGCCGAAGATCACCCCGTCCTCGTCGCGGGCCGAGTGGATGTGGACGACGTCGTCGACCGCGTCGTCGCGGTGCAGGCTGCGCAGCATGCTCATGATCGGCGTGATGCCGCTGCCGGCGCTGATGAAGAGCACCTTCTCCGGGGGCGGATCGGGCAGGACGAAGGTGCCTTCGACGCCGCCGAGCCGGACGACGTCGCCGGGCCGGGCGCGGTGGACGAAGAAGGGCGAGACCTTGCCGGTGTCGACCAGCTTCGGCGTGATGCTGATGCAGCCGTCGGGACGCTCCGGCTCGGAGGTGAGCGAGTAGGCGCGCCAGTGGTGGACGCCGTCGACGACGACGCCGATCCGCAGGTACTGCCCCGGCCGGTGGCCCTCCCACTCGAACCCGGGCCGGATCAGCACGGTCACCGCGTCCGACGTCTCGCGGTCGATCCGCTCGATCCGCCCGCGCAGCTCGCGCGTGGACCAGAGCGGGTTGATCAGTTCGAGGTAGTCGTCAGGGAGAAGCGGGGTGAACAACGACCGCACCGCGTGCAGCGCTTTGCGGCGAACGGGGTGGACCTTGGGGGTAGCTCCTCGCTCAGCCATCTAACCGATGATTGCAGCTTTCCGTGTAAAGGTTTGTGCGAAGGCGCACGCTTCCTGGGCGCCTCGTACCCCGGCGAGCCGCTTCCAACCCGCCGGGGCCACCGCCGGCCAAAGGCGGTATTTGCGCGGGAGCGACGGGTCGGTTGCCGCCGCGGAGCGGGCTAGGGTCGATGACGGTGCCGCCGGACCCCATTCAGCTCGACCGCGATCATCTCTGGCACCCGTTCACCCAGCAGCGAGGCTGGGTCGAGGAAGAGCCCCTGATGATCGTGGCGGCGGATGGCTCGGAGCTGATCGACAGCGAGGGCAACCGCTATATCGACGGCGTCTCGTCGCTGTGGTGCAACGTCCACGGCCATCGCCACGCCGGCATCGACGCGGCGGTGGCCGAGCAGCTCGGCCGCGTCGCCCACTCGACCATGCTCGGCCTCTCTCACCCCGCCGCGGCGGAGCTGGCGAGCCGGCTGGTCGATCTGGCCCCGCCGGGCCTCTCGCGCGTCTTCTACTCGGAGTCGGGCTCGACCGCGACCGAGATCGCCCTGAAGATGGCCTTCCAGTACCAACAGCAGCGCGGCGGCCAGCACGCGCGGCGGACCTCCTTCGTCCACCTGCGCGATTCCTACCACGGCGACACGATCGGCTCGGTGTCGGTCGGCGGGATCGACCTCTTCCACTCCACCTACCGGCCGCTCCTCTTCGAGACCCACGCCGCCGAGCCGGGCGACGCCGCCGATCTCGAGCGGGTGCTGGCCTGCCACGAGGAGGAGATCGCCGCCGTGATCGTCGAGCCGCTGGTCCAGGGCGCCGCCGGGATGGTCGTACACCCGCCGGGCTACCTGCGCGCGGTGCGCGAGCTCTGCGACCGCTTCGGCGTGCTCCTGATCTGCGACGAGGTGGCGACCGGCTTCGGCCGCACCGGGACGATGTTCGCCTGCGAGCAGGAGGGGGTCTCGCCCGACCTGCTCTGTCTCGCCAAGGGGCTGACCGGCGGCTACCTGCCGCTGGCGGCGACCCTGGCGAGCGAGCGCATCTACGAAGGCTTCCTCGGCGCCCCCGAGGAGTACCGCACCTTCTTCCATGGCCACACCTACACCGGCAACCCGCTCGCCTGCGCCGCAGCGCTCGCCAGCCTCGACGCCTTCGCGGAGGAGCGCACGCTGCTGAGGCTGCAGCCGAAGATCCACCTGCTCGATCGCCTGCTCGGCGGAGTCGCCGCGATGCCCGAGGTCGCCGAGGTGCGGCACCGCGGCTTCATGGTCGGCATCGACCTCGGCGAGCACGACCCGGCGCTGCGGCTCGGGCACCAAGTCACCGTCGAGGCGCGCAAGCGCGGCGCGATCGTCCGCCCCCTCGCCGACGTCGTCGTCTTGATGCCGCAGCTTGCGATCTCCGAGGCCGAGCTGCGCCGCCTCGTCGCGATCACGACCGAGTCGATCGAGGCGGCCTGCGAGCGCGTCTATGGGCCGCGGAGCGTGGCCGCGGAGCTCCCGCAAGCCGCCTGACCATCACGCTCTGTGACGAATCGCCCGCCCGCCCGTAGTAGGGACGTGAGCCAGGCGCTTGTCACGCACGTCGAAGAGCGAGACGGCGCGAGCCTGTCCTTCGACGAGCTCTACCGGCAGAGCCGCGACGACGTCTATGCGTACGTGGCGAGCCTGCTGCGCGACAGCTCGGCCGCCGAGGAGGTCACCGCGACCGCGTTCGAGCGCGCCTACCGCAAGCGCGACCGCTTCGACGGGCGCCGGGGCACTCCCCGCGGCTGGCTGTTCGGGATCGCGCGCAACGCCGCGCTCGACGAGCTGCGCCACCGCAGGCGGCAGGACGCGATGAGCGCCGAGCCAGCCGACCTGACCGCTCCCAGCGGGGCCGACAGCGTCGAGCGCAGCGAGCGGCGCCTGCTCCTCAGCGCGGCGCTGGAGCAGCTGGTCCCGCGCGAGCGCGAGCTGGTCGCACTGAAGTTCTTCGCCGGCCTCTCGAACGCCGAGATCGCCCGCGTGCTCGGCATCGGCGAGTCGAACGTCGGCACCAAGCTGCACCGGATCGTCGCCAAATTGAGGGAGGCCTGCCATGGAGCCGCGTAGGGAAGACACCGACCTGGCGACGGAGCTGCGCGAGCTGCGGCCTGCTCCCCGCCCTGAGTTCGCGGCGGAGCTGGATGCCCGTGCGGCTGCCGGCTTCCCCGGCGCGAACGGCGAGGAGGCCGGCCCGTCCTTGCCGCGCCGGCTCGCGGAGCGACTCGCGCGCGTCCCGCGCTGGCGCGTGCCTGCTCTCGCCGGATCGGTTGCCGTCGCGGCGATCGCCGTCGCCACCGCGGTGATCGCGCTCTCCGAAGAGGAGTCGGTCAGGCCAACCGCACAGCGGCCGGTTGTTCCGTGGGCGGGCGTGCAGTTTCGACCCGCCCCCCCGCCCGAGTCCCTGAAGCCGTTCGCCCGGCGACTGCCGCGAAGCAGGGAGGCGGCCGCCGCCGAGGGGACCGCCGCCAGCGCCGAAGCGATGAACTTCGAGGGCGCCGCGCCCCTGCGCGCCTCCGGCCCGAACGCCTTCCTGACCAGCAAGCGCGATGTCGAACGCTCGGCGCGGCTCGTGCTGGCCACCGAGCCCTCCGAGGTCCGGACCGCCGCGGCCAGGGTCTTCGAGACGGTCCACTCCTACAACGGGATCGTGCTGCGCTCGTCGATCGCCGCAAGCGACGGCGCCGAGGCGAGCGCCGTCTTCGAGCTGCTGATCCCGAGCGGCAGGCTCGGCGACGCCCTGGCCGGCTTCTCCGAGATCGCCGAGGTGCGCTCGCGGCACGATTCGACCGGCGACGTCACCGGGCGCACGACCGGCCTCGAGGAACGCCTCCGCGACAGCAGCGCCAAGATCGAGGGCCTGCTCGCCGAGCTGGCGAACGCCGATACGGAAGCCGAGCGGAGCGCGGCCGAAGCGCGGCTTCGCTCCGAGCGCCGCCGCCTCGCCGCTCTGCGCTCCGCGCTCCAGAACCTCGAGCGGCGGGTCAACCTCTCGCGCGTATCGCTCAGGATCGAAAGCGGCTCACCCGGCAGCGACGCGGGCGACGGCAGCTGGAGCGTCTCCGACGCCTTCGACGACGCGGGCCGGATCCTGGCGATCGCCGCCGGGGTCACCCTGATCGGCCTCGCGGTGCTCGCGCCCTTCGCCCTGGTCGTCCTCTTGGCCTGGGCCGGATCGCGCCTCTGGCTGCGCCGAAAGCGCGATCGAATCCTCGACTGACGGGGTTAATGAGCTTGGGGTGCCTATATGGCCCTCAAGCTCATTCGCCCCTATAAGGTGGCCAGATGGGTGAGAGGCGGCGCGGACCCGCGGAGGCGCCGAACCTGGGCGAGCCGTCGGAGCCCCGGCCAGCGGCTTCCATCGTCCTGCTGCGCCGTGGCGGCAAGCACGCCGACCGCGCGCTTGAAGTTCTGCTGATGAAACGCACCGAGAAGGCGCGGTTCATGCCGGGCGTCTGGGTCTTCCCCGGCGGCGGCATCGATGAGTGCGACGGGGATGGCGAGGGCGCCTCCCGAGCCTGCGCCAGGCGCGAGCTGCGCGAGGAGGCGGGAATCGAGCTACCCGAGGACGAGGAGCTGGTGCTCTTCTCGCGCTGGATCACGCCCGAGGCGATCTCGCGCCGCTTCGACGCCTGGTTCTTCCTGGCGCTGGCACCGGCGCACTCCCCGCCCCGGCCGGATGGCGTCGAGACGGTCGAGGCCGCCTGGTTCGAGCCGGTCGCCGCGCTCGAAGCGCAGGAGGCCGGCGACCTGGTGCTGGCCTTCCCCACCATCCACCAGCTCCGCGCGCTGAGCGAGTTCGGCACGTCGGAGGAAGCCCTGAGCGCCTACCGCGACCGGGACGTCCCCCCCATCCTGCCCAAGGTCATCGGCACCCGCGAGGACCACCGGGTCGTCCTCCCCGGCGACCCCGACTACCCGGAGTAGGCGCAACCTTGCTCCGTTGTCCGTCTATGCGGCGGGAAACGGAGCAAGCCCGGCGTGCCACGGCCCCGGCGCGTAGGTGTGGACGCCGCTCTCCTCCATCTCCCCCTGCAGGCGCTCGAACAGCCGGCCCGCGTTCTTCAGCGCCTCGCCAAGCTCCGCCTCGCTGCGCTCGCGCAGCTGCCAGAGGAACCAGAGCTGGCGGTCGTTGACGCCGAAGTCGATCTCGCCGGTCATCGTCGTCGCCCAGCTGAGGAAGCCGGGGCTGAACAGCTCGCGCAGCTGGATCGCGTCGTAATCGCGCGCCACCGTCGCCTGAAAGCGCCGGTTGAACTCGATCGACTCGAACTCGACCTTGCGCGCCAGCCGCTGGGTGACCCGCTCGTGCCCCTCGATCGACTCGACGTTGAAGGCCGGCACGACCTTCGCCAGGTCCGGCATGTGGGCCTTGGCGAGCAGCGCCCCCGGCAGGATCGCCTTGCTGAGGAAGCCGCCGACCTCGCGCTCGTCGGCGTCGCAGCAGGAACCCCAGAACCCTTCGGTCAGCTCGCCGGTGAGCCGGTTGGTTCCGCCGACGCAGAGCGCCACCGGCCCGTCCTTGGGATTGATGCCGCCGACCGGCTCGTAGGTGAGCCCTTTGCCCTCGCCGTAGCGACGCACCGTCTCGGCCCATTCCGCCGCTTCGCTCCTCGCGCTCACGCGGCGATCCTAGGGACCCGCCGGCTAAAGAGTGCCCATATGGGCACCGAAGAGCCGGCGGGTCCCGGCGGGGTGGGTAGGATGCGGAGCGTGACCGTGGCGCTCATAGTCGTGGTGGCGATCGTCGTCATCGCG
>DASWMG010000232.1:0-14841 GCA_036399875.1 Solirubrobacterales bacterium | reverse complement strand
CGTCGGGGGCATCGGCCTGAACAAAAAGGTGACCATCAGCGCGGTCTGGGAGGTTGCAGAGACCTTCACGGCTGTGCGCGAGGGGAAGTCGTTCTCGACACCGGGCATTCCCGCCTTGAAGGGGCTCTACATCGTATTTCTCGATCTGGGGTCGGGAAGCTTGGAGCCGGGGACCACCTTCGCCGTCTCCGCTCAAGGTAAGAAGCCGCCGGGGGCCTTTATGGGTCCGAACGGGATCGCCCTGGCTTCCCTGGAGGGATCGGCCTGAGACCGGGGTGGCGCAGCCGCTTGGACGCGCCCGGCGCCGCCGCCTCGCCGGACCGCGCGCCGATCCCGCCGATGGGCTATGATCCGCAGCCCGCGCCCGAGGAGTTGGCGCGGGGCTTGAGCCGTCAACGTCTTGAAGGAGAACAGCTTTATGTCGCAGTCCAACCTCGCGCCACCGCAACTGGTCATCAACAGCCGCATGATCTACTCGAGCTGGGTCCCGGCGGATCCCGAAGCCGCCGCGGCGCTGCTGCCGAAGCGACTGAGCCCGGCCGCGAACCGGGCGGTCTACATGAACCAGTACGTGGTCGACTCCGAGGAGCAGACCTCCGGGTTCGGCGCCTATTCCCTGACCTATCTCGGCCTCGACCTGAACGGCCTCACCGCGCCGGACGGCGTCACGCCCGGGCGTTTCTTCACGCATTATTTCAACTCGTCGGAGCGGATGCGGCAGTACGTCGCCGAGCGCGGCGTGCCGGCTTCCCCGGGGTCGACGACGGTCGAAGTGAACGGCCACGAGCTCGTGGCCACGACCTCGGTGGAGGGGGTGCCGGTCATCCGCACCCGGGCGCGGGTCGGGACGAAGATCGGCGCCGTGGCGCGCGGTCATCTCACCTACGTGACGCGGTTGAACGGCAGCCTCATCGCCGGCAACTACGCCTACATCGGCGAGCTGGTCGACCCCTTCGAGCTGCAGTCGCTCGAGTTCCTGGCCAAGGACCATCCGGTCTGGGCGTTGCGGCCCGTGCAGCCGCTGCAGGCCGTCACCGGATCGTGCTGGTTCGCGCCGCGCGACTCCTTCGTCTATCCCGGCGGCGAGTACGAGATCTGACCCGCCAGACGGGGGCCAGCGAGCTGGCCCCCGGCAGCTCCTCACGCCGCCGACTGCGCAGCCGGAGTGTAGGCGGTCTTCGTCATGAGGATATACAGAAAGATCACGCACCCGGCGGCATACAGCGTCAGGAACGCGCCGTCGATTCCGAACCAAAGGTTCCGCACGGCTTGCCCTTCGGTGCCGATGTAGTAGAAGCCCGGCTGGACGAGAAGCGTCAGGACCT
Organism: Solirubrobacterales bacterium; assembly: GCA_036399875.1. Taxonomy (GTDB): domain Bacteria; phylum Actinomycetota; class Thermoleophilia; order Solirubrobacterales; family 70-9; genus VRUE01. The sequence goes on along the minus strand of DASWMG010000232.1, from coordinate 13,516 downwards.
CGTAGCCAAGGGTGCCGTTGGCGCAGACGCCGATGATGCCGACGACGGCCAGCCAGAAATGCGTGCGGACCAGTCTGATGGGCGGCTCGCTGTTCCCCATCCACGCCGGCAGGGCTCGATAGGCGAGCCCGAACACCGTCATACCGACGAAGCTGAGCAAGATCGTGTGGCCATGCACCGGCGCCGCAGGACAGGACGGCAGCGCATCCTTCATGAGATAGTGTCCCAATGGAAAGTAGCCGGTGATGAGACCGAGAAGGGTGAGACCCATTCCCCAGCGGACGAACCTGAGCGACCAGTTGTTCATGGAAGCCTCCTATGCGACGGCACCGTTTTCGTCTCAAACTCCCTATCGCCTAGGGCGGCCGCCCAACGGCCTGCTCGTAGCCTGGATCTCGGAGGTCGCGGAAGGCGATCTTACAGGAGATTTTGCCCGGGCAGATCCAGGGTGATCAGGAGCGCGCGCTCGATCCGCCGAAGGGCTTCTTGAGAGAGCGTGCCCCACCGTTCTCTCAAACGGATCTTGGCGATGGCCCGAATCTGCTCGCCGAGAGCTATGGAATCGACTCTCAGACCACCCTCCGGGGCTCGGAGGAGAACCTGGCTCGGATAGATCCGCCTCGCCGCTCGGTAAGTCGTGCACGGGATAACGACCACGACTGGGCTTGCCTGGTTGATCGCGTTGCGGCTCACGAGCACGACCGGGCGGTTCCCGGACTGCTCGGAGCCTTCCGTAGGATCGAGGCGTGCCTCGAAGACATCCCCCCGTTTCAAGAGTCTCCCTCTACCGAGCGCCAAGCCTCCCAACTGGCAGACTCGAGTTCCTCGGCAATTCCCGCAGCCTCCCGCTGGTAAGTGCGGTCGTCGGCCATCTGTTGAAACACCGCATCGATATCAGCGCGCCGGAGCGCCGACAGCTCGTTGCGGAGCGCCGTTTCGAGGAACTCGTTACGGCTGTCTACCTTCCCCTCCCGCACGACGTCGTCAACGGCATCGAGCAGGTCTGACGAAATAGCCACGGTCGTTCGAACTTTCCTGGTAGGCATGAGGCACTCCTGCGCTAGATTATGATGCCCATCGTCACATCAGACAAGGCATCAGATCCTATGGGTGTAGCGAACCGATGACGACCTCTCAGGCGTCCCATCTCCCCTACTCATACCGCAGCGCCTCGATCGGATCCTGTCGCGCCGCTTTGACAGCCGGCCAGAGGCCGGCGGTCAGGCCCACGGCGGTGGAGACGCCGAAGCCGAGGGCGACCGACCAGAGCGGGGCCGCGGCCTGGAAGTCGAGGGCGAGGCGGGCGAGCAGCGCGGCCCCGAGGCCGATGGCGATGCCGAGCCCGCCGCCCACGCCGGTCAGCGTCACCGCCTCGGCGAGGAACTGAATGGCGATGTCCCGCCGCGTGGCGCCCAGAGCCTTGCGCAGGCCGATCTCGCGCGTGCGCTGGGTGACGTTGACCAGCATGATGTTCATCACCCCGACGCCGCCCACCACCAGGGCGATGGCGGCGATCAGGATCATCACTGCCGCCACGCCGCCGGTGATCTGGCGGAAGTTGCGCAGCATGCCCATGCTGGTGAACGTCGCGAAGTCGTTTTCTTGATTGGAGCGGAGCTTGCGGCGGGCGCGCAGGATCGCCGTCTCCTGCTCGATCAGCGCGTCGTAGTCCGCGGGCCGCCGCGGCACGGTGGCGATGTGGATGGTGTCGCCGCCGCCGTCGCGCACCTGGGGGAACAGCTCGTCGAAGGTGGAGATCGGGATGAGCACCAGGTTGTCGCCGCTGCCGCCCAGGAAGGAGCCCTTCTTCTCCAGCACGCCGACGACCTCGAAGTCGCGGCCGTCGATCGAGATCCGCCGGCCGATCGGGTCCTGGCGCGGGAAGAGGGCGTCGGCGGGATCGGTGGCGAGCACCGCGACGCGGGCGGCGTGGCGCACGTCGGCGTCGATCAGGAAGCGGCCGTCCTGGACGAAGGAGTAGTTGGCGAGCGGGTAGTCCGGGGTCACTCCCGCGAGGGCCGGGCCGTTGGCGATCTCGCGGCCGGCGCGCACCTCGGCCGGCGGGAAGAGGTAGCGCTCAGGGGAGACCGCGGCGGCGAGCGTCGCCAGCCGCTTGAGCGCCGCCGCGTCCTCCAGCGTCAGGTCCCGGCGGTTGCGCTCCTCCTCGCGATTGTCATCGGGGCCGAAGCGCGGCTCGAACTTCTGGAATTGCACGAGGTGGGTGCCAAAGCTCGAGAACGCCCTGGTCACCGAGCGGTCGAAGCCGGCGACGAAGGAAACCATCATGATGACGGTCGCCACCCCGGCGACGACGCCGAGGAGGGTGAGAAAGGTGCGCAGCTTCTGCGCCCGCATCGCACCCAGGGCGAAGCGGACGTTCTCGGTCCAGGACAGGCGCAGGCGGGAGCCCCCGCGGTAGAAGCGCATCACTCGGCCCGCAGGGCGTCCACCGGCTGAAGGTTCGAGGCGTGGATCGCCGGCCAGTAGCCGGCGGCGAGGCCGACGGCGACGGAGAGGGCGAGCCCCAGGCCCGCGATGCCCGGCGTCAGGTTGGCGGGGAAGTGGGCGACGCGGTCCACCATCAGCGCGACGAGCGCGCCGCCGAGCACGCCGATCGCGCCGCCCACCAGCGACAGCAGCGCCGCCTCGAGCAGGAACTGTCGGCGCACGTCACGCTGGCGCGCTCCCAGCGCGCGGCGCAGGCCGATCTCCTGCGTACGCTCGGCGACGGCGACGAGCATGATGTTCATGATCACGATGCCGCCCACGCCGAGCGACACCGAGGCGATGAGCACGGTCAGCAGGAAGGCCGCGGCCGAGACCTGGCGCCACACGTCCTGGAGGCTCTCGGCGGTGACGACGCCGAACGGGTCGGGAGCGCGGAAGTCGGTGTGGCGCAGGGCCCGCAGCACGGCCCGCGCCTCGTCGGCGGAGTCGTCGACCCCCTCGACGCCCTCCCGGGCCTGGACCAGGATGTCGAGCGACGAGCGGCCGCCGTACGCCTTGCGGTAGGTGTCGATCGGCACGAACACCACGTTGTCGCGGCTCTGGCCGAGGGTGCGCCCCTGCTGGGTGACGAGGCCGATCACGCGGTAGGGGGCGCCGTCGACGAGGATCTCGCGGCCGATCGGATCGAGCTGCGGATACAGCTCGTCCTTGACGTCCCAGCCGATCACCGCCACCGCCTGCGCGGTGCGCGCCTCGCTGTCGAGGAAGAACCGCCCCGCCGCGAGGTCCAGGTTCATCAGGGACGCGTAGTTTGCGGTGGTGCCGCTCAAGCGGACGCCGGACAGCCGGCGGTCCCGGAACTTGACGGTGCCGTTGCCCTGCGCCGTGGCCCCCACCTGCTCGGCCTTGCGCAACTCGGCTCGCAGCCGCAGGAAGTCCTCCCAGTCGAGGTCCGGGCGCTTCAGGGCATCCAAGAACTCCTCGTGGCTGCGGATGATGCCGAACTTGCTGACCACGAAGACGTCCGGCGCCAGGCCGAAGAGCTTGTCGCGCACGAAGGCGTTCAGGCCCGAGATGACCGAGATCACGCCCACCAGGGTGGCGACGCCGATGACGATGCCGAGCAGCGTGAGGAAGCTGCGCAGGGCATGCGTGCGGATGGCCCGCAGGGCCTCGCGGAACAGCTCGGCTAAGTCCATCAGCTATCGCCGGGGCCGCCGGCGGGGGACCGGCGCCCCTCCCCCTTCTTCGGCTTCTCGAGCGCGACGGGATCGCCCGGATTGAGCGAGCGCAGGGCCCGGAACGGTCCGGTGATGACCGTCTCGCCCCCCTTGAGGCCGGCGAGCACCTCGATCGAAAGCTCCCCGACGAGGCCGGTCTTGAGGGACTGGAAGCGGGCCTTGCCGCCCTCCATCACGTAGACCCCCTCCTGCTCGCGCGGCGCGTCGGGCGGCGGTGCGGGCTGTCCGGGCTTGCGCTCGACGTCGCGCACCACCAACGCCTGGAGCGGCACCGAGAGCGCCTGGCCGCGGAAGCCGGTCAGGATGTCGGCGCGCGCCGAGAGGCCGGGCTTGATGCCGGCCGGCGGGTTGTCGAGGCGGACTTTGACTTTGAACTTGATCGCCTGGTTCGCGGCGGCCACGAGCGGGCTGCTGCCCACCTCGGTGACCACGCCGCGGAAGGTCTGGTTGGGATAAGCGTCGAGGCGGACCCGCGCCTCCTGGCCGACCTTGACGCTGGGGATCGAGGTCTCGTCGACCTCCAGCTCCGCCTCGACGACCGACATGTCGGAGATCGTCAGCAGGACCGTCCCCGGGCTGTTCTGGACGCCGATCACCGCCACCTCCCCCTCCTCGACGCGGCGGGCGGTGACGATGCCGTCCATGGGCGAGCGGATGGTCGTCTTGGCCAGGGTGTCGCGCGCTCCCTCGAGGGTGGCGCGCGCCTGGTCGATGCGGCGCTGGGTCGCCTGCACCGCGGCCTCGGCCGTCCTGACCGCCGTCCGCGCGCGCTCGAGGTCGGCGGCGGGGAGGATCCCCGCGCGATAGTTCCCCTCGGCGCGCCGCAGGTCGTCGCGGGCCTGGGCGAGCATGGCCTGGGACGACTGCAGCTCCTCGCGCAGCGCCTGCATCGAGTACTCGTTGCTGCGCGCCGCGGCGCGGGGATTGACGGAATCGATCTGGAGCAGGAACTGCCCCTTGCGGACCCGGTCCCCCTCCTCGACCGCGAGGTGGGTGATCTGGCCCGGGATCGTCGCCGAGATGTCCACCTTCTTCTGCGCCTGGATCTTGCCGTTGGCGCTGACCTTGGCCTGCAGGTCCTCGCGCCCTACCTTCGCTGTCTGCACCTCGGTCGGCTGAGGACCGCGGCGCGAGTATGCGAAGCCGCCGAGCGCCGCGAGGACGAGGACGGCCGCGACGACCCAGAGGACTTTCCGTTTCACGAAGAGCGCTCCTGACGGCCGCGTCCGGATTCGACGGCATGCCCCCGCCGCGGCCGTCTCCGGGGGCCCGCTGCCTGTTTTACGAAAGCCTACCGCGGAAGTTCCGGCGGGGGAAGGACGGGCACGAGGATTGCTCCCCCAAGGACTACCGTGCCCGACGAGATCGAAACCCTGCTGCGAAGGGCCGCCGACGAGCGGGACGTCATCGCCATGGGCGGCGGGCTGCCCTCGCCGCGGCAGTTCCCGCGCCGCGCGCTCCTCGCGGCGTTCGCCGACGCGGTCCTCCAGCCCGCGCCGGACGCCCTGCAATACAGCTGGCCCGAGGGCGCACAGGGACTGCGGACGCTGATCGCGGACCACATGCGCTCGCGGGGCGCGGCGGTCGATCCCGACCGCGTGATCGTCACCAGCGGCGCCCAGCAGGCGTTGATGGTGGCGACACAGCTCCTCTGCCCGCGCGGCGCGCGGATCCTCACCGATGCGGAGTCGTACCCGGGAGCGCTGGACCTCTTCCGGTCGCGCGGCTTGACCGTGATCCCGCTCGGGGCCGCGCCTTATGGCGCCGCCTGCGCCGTCTATGTCATGCCCGCGGTAGGGAACCCGCGGGGCGTAGCGATGAGCGAGCGCGCGCAGCGCGACCTGCTCGCGAGCGGATTGCCCGTCATTGAGGACGACGCGTACGGCGACCTCCGCTTCAGCGGGCCGGGGCCGCGGCCGCTCTTCACGGAGGCGCCCGACCGCGTCTTCTACGTCGGCACCTTCTCGAAGACCCTGGCGCCCGGCCTGCGCGTGGGCTGGCTCGTGCCGCCCGAGCCGTTCCACGAGCGCGCGCTGCGGGCCAAGCGCGACGCCGACCTGCAGTCGAACGGGCTCGGGCAGGCGATCGTCGAGCGCTATCTCCGCGAGGGCGGCTTCGCGCGCCGCCTCGCGGGCCTGCGCACCTTCTACCGCCGGCGGGCGAAACAGCTCGCGGCCGCCGTCCGCCGCGAGCTCCCGGGCTGGCGGTTCAGCTTCCCCGAAGGCGGCTTCGCGCTGTGGCTCGAAGCCGATGCGCCGGACTGCCCCGGCGGCGAGCTCGGCCTCCTGCGGGCCGCGGTCGAGGCGGGCATGAGCTTCGACCCGGGCTCCCTCTTCCGGCCCGACCGTTCGCCGCGGCCCCTCGCCTTGCGCCTCTGCTTCTCCGCGCTCGAGCCGGACGCGCTGGAGCGGGGAGCGAAGCGCCTCGCCTGCGCCTGGCGGAGCGTGGCGGCCTGATCGCCAGCTTCTTGCGGTACATTCGAGGTCATCATGAAATCCGATCTGCCGCCCTACACGATCCCCGCCGAAACGGACATCGGACACGTGCACCTCAAGGTGGCCGATCTCGAGCGGGCGCTGGACTTCTATTGCGGAGTGCTCGGCTTCGCGCTCGTCTCGCGCTACGGGCCGCAGGCCGCCTTCGTCTCGGCCGGCGGCTATCACCATCACATCGGCCTCAACACCTGGGAGAGCCGCGGCGGCTCGCCCCCGCCGGGCGGCCATACCGGCCTGTACCACGCCGCCATCCGCTACCCGACGCGCCAAGCGCTGGCCATCGCGGTCCAGCGGGTCCTGGACGCAGGGGTCCGCCTCCAGGGCGCCGCGGACCATGGCGTGAGCGAGGCGGTGTACCTCGCAGATCCCGACTGGAACGGCTTGGAGCTCTATTGGGACCGGCCGCGCGAGCAGTGGCCGCGGGCGCCAGACGGCTCGCCGGTCATGCACACGGACTCCCTGGACCTCGAGGACCTGTTGCAGAGCGCGATGGAATGATGCGCGGGCCCTTCAGTCCGTGCCGTCCGCGCCGGACGCCGGCTGGGGCCGCTGCGCGAGGAAGGACCGCAGGAGGGCCTGCTCGCGCTCGTCCTTGATGCGGGTGAACAGCTTCTCTCCCAGCAGGTGGACGGTCTGGGGCCGGTCGAAGGGGAGCCGCTCGTACATCTTGCCGCCCGCGAAGTGGCAGGGCTGGCAGCGCGCCTCCAGGATCGGCCGGACCTGCGCGTCGAAGTCCACCCTTGGTCGGGTCGGGGCCGGCGCGGAGGAGGTCCGGACGAGCGCCGATCGGACCTCTTGCCGAGGGGCCGGCGTCCGGGCCGGGGCGCAAACCCCAAGCCACAGAGCGAGCCCCGCCGAGCCGGCGAGGAGCAGCTTCGTGATCATGGATCCATGGTAGCACCTCTCCGATGATTCTCTCCTTCCCCGTGCAAGACTATGGGAGGGTGAGGTATCGGGGGAGCCGGAGACGCTCGCCGCCGTGCAGATGTCGGCCAGCCTGCCGCGGATGCTGGGCGTCCGGCCGCGCGTCGGCCGCGCCTTTGCGCCGGGGGAGGACGAGCGCAGCGCCGAGCGCGTGGTGATGCTGAGCGAGGCGCTCTGGCGGCGCCGCTTCGGAGGAGATCGGAAGGTCCTCGGGCGCGCCATCACGCTGGAAGGGCATCTCTTCACGGTGATCGGCATCATCCCCGCCGGGCGGCGCTCGATCGTTCCCGTCGACCTGGCGGCGGCGCCGAGGGGCTCGCGGGCCGCCGGCTCGCCATGTCGCTCTTCGGCGCCTTCTCCGCCCTGGCGCTGGCGCTCGCGGCCGTGGGCCTCTACTCCGTCGTCAGCTACTCGGTGCTGCAGCGGCGCCAGGAGATCGGCATCCGCATGGCGCTCGGCGCGCGCGGCGTGCTCGGGCAGGGGCTCGCGCTGATCGCGGCCGGCGCGGCGCTCGGCGCGCTCGCCGCCCTGTGGCTGGGGCAGTTCCTCTCCGGGCTCGTCTTCGGCATCGGCACCGCCGACCCCGCGACCTTCGCCGGTGTGGCGTTCCTGCTCATGGCCACGGCCCTCCTGGCGAGCATGGTGCCCGCGCTCCGCGCCGCCCGCGTCGATCCGGCGAGCGTGCTGCGCAGCGAGTAGCGGCGCGGGGTCCGGGAGGGCTGGTACTTCTTTAGTGCCCGCCGTCCATTGGGTGACCGGACTCCATTTAAGATACAGTACGATTCCTTGATTACGTGCGCCTTCCCGCGATCCCTCGGGAGCATCTGAAGGAGGAACCCCATGCGCTGCAATCCGCTTTGGCCGTCCCGGGCGATTCTCGCCGCCGGGCTGTCGCTCGCCGGCCTGCTGCTCGGCGCGCCCCGCCACGCCTGGGCCCAGGGCTGAGTGGCCGCCCGCCTGGACACGCCCGTGCTCGGCGTGCAAGACACCTATACCGGACCGAACCGCTGGCAGGTCTCGATGAGCTGGCGGCACCAGCGCTCCGACCGCCACTTCGTCGGTCCCGAGGAGCAGGCGGAGCGTAAGGAAGAAGGCAGCGAGGTCATCAACCACATCAATCTGATGGAGCTGGGGATCCGCTACAACGCCACCCCGCAATGGAGCTTCTCGCTCGGCATTCCCTATGTGAGAGCCGCGCGGTCGGGTCCGATCCGCGACTCGAACCGCGTCGTCATCGCCCGCAGCCGCGTCGAGTCCGAGTCCGTGGGCGACATCGTGCTGACCGCCCGCCGCCTCCTCTGGAAGCCGCTCACCCACCCGGACGGCAACGTCTCGTTCGGTCTGGGCGTCAAGTTCCCCACCGGCAAGTACGACGTTGAAGACACCCGCCTGCGGCTGGTCAACGGCAGGTTCGTGACCGACACCACGACGGTCGACCAGTCGATCCAGCCGGGCGACGGCGGGTGGGGCGCCGTCTTCGACGTCCAGGGCTTCCAGCGCCTCGCCCACAGCGGCTTTGCCCTCTACGGCTCGGCCAGCTACCTGGCCAACCCGAGAGGCACCAACGGCGTGCCTACCTTCCGCAACAACCGGGGCGAGGAGATCATGTCCGTCGCCGACCAGTACGTGGCCCGCGTCGGGGCGAGCTATGGCTCGGCGAGCTGGAAGGGGTTCGGGGCGAGCCTGGGCGGCCGCCTCGAGGGCGTTCCGGTGGAGGACCTGATCGGCGACAGCGAAGGCTTCCGGCGCCCGGGCTACGCCATCTCGGCCGAGCCGGGCCTGAGCTACTCGCGGGGGCCGCACACGTTCTCGTTGGCGGTGCCGGTGGCCCTCTACCGCAACCGCACGCGGAGCGTCCCTGACCGCGCGGTGCCGGGACGCCACGGCGACGCGGCCTTCGCCGACTACATCGTCATGCTCGGCTACTGGCGGAAGTATTGAAGATCCGGCGCGGGGCTCCTCTTCTTTGAGGCAGCCCCGCACCCGCCTGCCGCCTCAAGGCACCGTGATCGTCACGACGTTCGAGTAGTCGCTGAAGTCCTTCTTGAACTTTGCACGCACGCGGAAGGTGTTGGGGCCCGGCTTGAGCCGCGTGAGGGTGACGCCGGTGGAGTTGGCAGGCAGCGATTTCACCTGCTTGAACTTCCCATTGGGAAGGCGCTGCTCGACGAGCCAGTTGGATTCTGCAGCGAACGGGTCGATCCAGGAGAGCGCAACGCTACGGGGGCCCGCCTCGCCGGCGAGCGCGTAGGGGTCGCTGGTGCGCAGCAGGCAGCCGGCGCCGACCGCGTCGACCAGCCCGCGGATGACTTGCTCCACGCGCTGGCTGTCGACGCCGAAACGCCCGGGCTCCCCCAACGAGAAACTGGCAGGATTGCAGTAGCTCATCACCGAGCCGCCATCCGGCGGCGTCGACTCCGGGCCCTCGTAGCACCCCTGCTCGCCCGAGTGGCACTCGTCGATGGGAGGGTTGAAGCAGTGGGTGTGCTTCGACCCGAAGACATGACCGAGCTCGTGGGCGACGACGAAGCTGTCGCGCGCGATCCGCTTCGTCATCACCACGATGCCGTAGCCACCAAAGGGGCACGGCCCTGGCCGAAAGCTGTAATTGCAGAGGCTGCTGCGCCAGGCCTGGCCGCCGATGTCGGAAGAGGTCTTGCCGGTGAAGAACACCGCCCCGTTGCGCGGGAAGGCCCCGATCGGCCGGAACGTCCGCCAGTAGCTGGAGAATTCGCAGAGCACGTCCGCCGTCTCGCCGCTGTGCGGGTTCGGCGCGTTCCAGGGATCCTCGGGCGTCGTGTAGAGGAAGAGGCTCGAGATGGCCAGCGAGACGCCGAGCTGCCGGAAGTACAGCTCCGAGACGCCGCCGATCAGGCCGGCGATGTAGTCGGTGGCAGCCTCCACGCTCCCAAAGCGCTGGAAGAGCTCGTAGTCGGAGTCGATGGCGATGCCTGCCTGGTACTCGGCACCCGGGGCGACCACGACCTTGCCCTGCGCTCGGCCGAGCTCCTTGTCCAGGCCGAGGGGAGGCTCGAGAGCGTCCGACAGGGCGCTCCCCGGCAGGGGTTCGACGGCGGCTCGGCGCACCATGGCCGAGTCGGCGATCGAGCCGTGGGCTACGCCAGCCGGCAGCGCGACCTCATAGAGCCGATCCTCGGCGGCGAGATAGCCGTTCCAAGCTCCCGTTGCGTTGTTGATGGTCAACGCCACCGACGAGCCCGGCCACTCCTCGACCGTGCCACGAAGCAACGTGAGCCTGACCGCGGCGTCCCTCCCGCGGTCGCGTCCGTCGACGTAGAGGTGGAAATCGGCCGTGAAGAGCGGCGCCGTCTCCAGGTCGAGCGTCAGGGCCTCGCCGTCAGCGCCCCGCAATCCGGCGATACGGAACAGGGTGCCCGGAGCGCTCGCGCGAGCGTCGCGAGCCATCTCGGCGGGCCTCGCCGTCCCGGCGTCGAAGGAGCGGAGGGGTCGTGTGCCCGCCGCTGACAGGGCGGACGACGGCAGGCAGAGGGCGAGGAGCGCGAGCAGACGAAGCAAGGTGTGGCGCATTGATCTCCTCCTGGCCGGGACCCGGGTCGGATAAATTTTAATTATATCCCGAAGGAGCGCGGCAGGCAAACGTAGATGGGGAGCCGCGCGCCAGCCCTCCTATTGCATTCCCATAGGAATCGTGATATGGGTATCCCATATGAAAGATCCCAAGGCCGACGTCTGGCAAGGCACGCTGTCCCTGATGGTGCTCAAGACCCTCGAGACCATGGGGCCCCTCCACGGCTATGGCATCGCCCGCCGCATCGAGCAGATCAGCGACCATCTGCTGGAGGTCAACTACGGCACGCTCTATCCGGCGCTGCTGAAGCTCGAGCAGGAGGGCTATGTGGCGACGGAATGGGGCGTCTCGGAGAACAACCGCAAGGCCAAGTACTACAAGCTCACCCGCGCGGGCCGCAAGCAGCTCGAAAAAGAGGCGCGGGAATGGGAGCGGACGACCGGCATCATCGCGCGCTTCTTCTCACCCCGAGAGACCTCGTCATGAGACGGCTGCGCGCCTTCCTGCTGCGGCTGGCCGCCATGTTCGACCGCGAGCGCCTGGACCGCGAGCTCGCGGCGGAGCTCGAGAGCCATCTCGCGCTGCACATCGACGACAACCTGCGCTCAGGTCTGACGCCCGGCGAGGCGCGCCGGCAGGCGCTCCTCAAGCTCGGCGGCGTCGCGCAAGCCGAGGAGCGCTACCGGGACCGCCGCGGCATTCCCCTGCTCGAGCACCTGGTCCGCGACCTGCTCTTCGGCGCGCGCATGCTGCGCCGGAACCCTGGCTTCACCGCCGTCGCCGTGCTGACCCTCGGGCTCGGCATCGGCGCCAACACGGCGATCTTCAGCGTCGTCAACGCCGTGCTGCTGCGGCCGCTGCCGTATCCGCGGTCCGGGGACCTGGTCCTCGTCTGGGCGACCAACACGGAGACCGGCGACACGGAGGACGTCGCCTCCTATCCCGACTTCGAGGAGTGGCAGGCGCGGAGCCGCAGCTTCGAGCGCATGGCGGCCTTCACCACCCGCGGCATGACCCTCTCCGACGGCGATCAGACGGAGATGGTGGCAGCGGTCCAGGCGACGCCCGGATTCTTCGAGCTGCTGGGCGTCGCGCCGGCCCTGGGACGGACGTTCCGGCCCGGCGAGGAGCAAGAGGGCGCTCCCAAAGTCGCGATCCTCAGCGACGGCTCCTGGAGACGGTATCTGGGAGGCCGGCCGGACGTGCTGGGAAAGACGCTCCGCGCCAACGAGGAGACCTACACGGTCGTCGGCGTCATGCCGCCGGATTTCCGGTTCTCACCCAGCGAGCCGGAGCAGCTCTACGTGCCTCTCATCCGCGATCCCAGCCGCGGTCATGGCTTCCTGCGGGTCGTGGGCCGCTTGCGGCAGGGCGCCGGCATCCGGCAGGCCCAGGCCGAGATGGACGTCATCACGAGCGCCATCGCCCGGCAGCATCCGAAGAGCAACCGGGGGGTCGGGGCCAATGTCGTGCCGCTCGTGGACGCCATGGCCGGCAACGTGCGGCAGGGCCTGGTGATCCTCCTCGGCGTCGTGATGCTGGTGCTGCTGATCGCGTGCACCAACGTGGCGAACCTCATGCTGGCGCGTAGCGCGGCGCGCCAGCGGGAGCTGGCCCTGCGGGCAGCCCTGGGGGCCGGCCGCAAGCGGCTGCTGCAGCAACTGCTCACCGAGAGCACCGTGCTCGCGGTGGCCGGCGGCGCGCTCGGCCTGGTGCTGGCGAGTTGGACCTCGCGGCTTCTGGCGCGGCTGCTGGCGCAGAACTTCCAGATTCCGCGCATCGAGAGCACGAGTATCGACGGCTGGGTGCTCGGGTTCGCGCTCCTGCTGTCGCTCGCCACCGGGCTCCTCTTCGGCGCCCTTTTCGCGCCCATCGCCGCGTCGCGCAACCTCGACGAGAGCCTGCGCGAGTCGGGCCGCACGGCGACGGCAGGCGTCCGCGGCCGGCGCCTGCGCGGCCTGCTCGTCGTCACCGAGACGGCGCTGGCGCTGGTGCTGCTCGCCGGCGCCGGGCTGCTCCTCAAGAACCTCTGGGTGATGCGCAACACGGCGCCGGGATTCGAGCCCGAGCGCGTCCTCGCCGCGAACTTCTGGCTGCCGAAGGAGAAGTACGCCGAAGCTCCCGCGCGATGGCAGTTCTTCGCGAGCCTCCTCGAACGCGCCGAAGCCCTGCCCGGCGCGCGCTCGGCCGCGCTGGTGACCAGCCTGCCCCTGGGCGGCGGCTGGGACTCGCTGGCATTCCGCATCGCCGGCCGGCCGGCCCCGGCGCCCGATGGATTGCTCAGCGCGAACTTCAACGTCGTGAGCCCCGGCTACTTTCGCACCATGGGGATCCCGGTGCGCGCCGGGCGCGAGTTCACGCCGCAGGACTCGGGCGGCGCGCCGGGCGTGATCGTCATCAACGAGACCGCGGCCCGCCGGTTCTGGCCGGGCAAGGATCCGCTCGGCCAGGCCATCCTGCTCTCCGTCGGCGGCGACGAGGAGGTCTCGCTCACCGTCCTCGGCGTCACCGCCGACGTGCGGCAACTGGGGCTCGGAATCCCGCCGCAGCCCGAGGTCTTCCTCAATTGCCTGCAGCCCGGACCGCCATGGAACTCGCTCGCCCTGGTCGTCCGCACCGAACGCGACCCTGCGGCGCTGGCCGGCGCCGTCAAAAGCCTCGCGCGCTCCGTCGATCGCGACGTGCCGACCTCGCAGGTGCGCACGCTCGACGAGGTGCTCGCGGCGTCCTTGGCGGCGCCGCAGGTGTACGCCCTGCTGCTCGGCGTCTTCGCGGCCCTGGCGCTGACGCTGGCCGCGGTCGGGCTGTACGGCGTCGTCTCCTACACGGTGACGCAGCGGACGCCGGAGATGGGCGTC
>DASWMG010000231.1:0-4010 GCA_036399875.1 Solirubrobacterales bacterium | reverse complement strand
ATGCGGGCCGTGACGGGCGTATCCTCGGCCCGTGGATCTGCTCCTGATGACGCTCGCCGTCCTCGCGGTCTTCGTCGGCGTCCTGCTGCTCGTCGGCCACTACTCGAACACCAGCGCCACCGAGCTGGTCGACTGGAGGCCGACCCGCTCGCCCGAAGTCGAGGCGCAGAACGAGCTCGACGACGTGCGCCAGATGCTGGAGGCGCAAAACGAGATGCGCCGACGGCGGGGCGCGCCGGACATCGACGAGGGCGCGCTGCGGGCGGAGGTCGAAGCCGAGGAGCTAGAGCGGTTGCGGCGCGGCGATCCGTTCGCCCAGTGAGAACGCTGTGGCGCGGGCGCTGATCGTCGGCTGCGGCTGCCGCGGGCGCGAGCTGGGCACCGGGCTGCTGGCGCAGGGATGGACGGTGCGGGGGACGAGCCGCCGCGAGGAGGGCCTGGCGGCGATCGAGGCGGCCGGGATCGAAGCGGTCGGGGCGGACCCCGCCCGGCCGGGGACGGTCCTGGACCTGATCGGCGACGTCACCGCGCTCGTCTGGATGCTGGGGTCGGCGGCGGGGACCGAGGAGGAGCTGGCGAACCTGCACGGCGCCAGCCTCGAACGGGTGCTCGAGCGGCTGGTCGAAACCCCGGTCCGTCGCTTCGTCTACGAGGCGGGCGGGTCAGTCGGCGCGCCACTGGAGGGGGGCGCTCGGACCGTCGAGAGAGCCGGGGAGCGGTGGCGAATCCCAGTCCTGACGCCGAAAACGGTGCGAGTTAGCGATATAGCTAAACTCGGATAGGAATTAAGGAAATTGCTGACGAAGACGCAGGTAAAGTCGAGTATCGAGAGGAGCGGTTCGAAATGGCACTGAAGATTGGTGACGTAGCTCCCGACTTCGAGGCGGAGACGACTCAGGGCCGGATCAGGTTCCACGACTGGATCGGCGACTCGTGGGCGGTGCTGTTTTCGCACCCGAAGGACTTCACGCCGGTCTGCACGACCGAGCTCGGCTACATGGCGAGGATCCAGCCGGACTTCGAGAGCCGCAACGTGAAGATCATCGGCCTCTCGGTCGACCCGCTCGACAAACACGAGGACTGGGCGAAGGACATCGCCGAGACGCAGGGTGCGGCGCCCGAGTATCCGATCATCAGCGACGCCGACTTCAACGTCTCCAAGCTCTACGGGATGCTGCCGGCGGAGGTCGAGGGCGACCCGGGCGAGCGGACTCCGGCCGACAACCAGACCGTCCGCAACGTCTTCGTCATCGGCCCCGACAAGAAAGTCAAACTGATCCTCGTCTATCCGATGACCACGGGCCGCAACTTCGACGAGGTGCTGCGGGTGATCGACTCGCTGCAGCTGACCGCGCAGCACAAAGTCGCGACGCCGGCCCAGTGGCAGCGGGGCGACGACGTGATCATCTCCGGCTCGGTCAAAGAGGACGAGGCGAAGGAGCTGTTCCCGGAGGGCTGGGAGGAGCCGAAGCCCTACATCCGCATCGTCCCCCAACCGGGCGCGAAGGTCTCCAGCTAAGACAGGAGATCGAGGGCGTCACCGAGGATTCGTGCGGTGGCGCCCCATATGAGGTGGCCTTCCACCTCGTAGGCGGGGGTGTGGATGGGGATGCCGCGGCGGATCAGGCGGCGCATCTCGAAGCTCTCGCGCAGCAGATCCAGCGAGAAGGTGAGCACGGTCTCGACCTCGGTCGGGTTCGGCCGCAGGTCGAGCTCGCCCGGATGGGGGATGCGACCGAGGAAGGGGTGGACGAGGTAGCCGGTGACGAAGGTCTTGGTCGGCGGCAGCGCCTCGCCGATCTCGACCCGGGCGGGGTCGAGGCCGATCTCCTCCTGAGCCTCGCGCAGCGCGGTGGCGGTCAGGTCGGCGTCGCCGTCGTCGCGGCGGCCGCCGGGGAACGAGATCTCGCCGGCGTGGCGGCGCAGGTCGGCGCGCCGCTCGGTGAAGACCAGTCCCGGGTCGTCGGGCCAGCCGTAGAGCGGGAGGAGGACGGCGGCGTCGACGGTCCGGGCCACGTCAGGCGCTGGTCACTGGCGCGTTAGTCGGACATATTCCGACTTTCGCGCCAAGCGGAATCAAATGATCACCTGGACGGTGCCGCCGTCCACGGACCAGGCGGCGCCGCTGACGTAGGACGCGCGCTCCGAGCAGAGGAAGACGATCGCGGCGGCGATCTCCTCGACCTCGGCGAGACGGCCGATCGGGCGCTTCGAGCCGGCGGTCGCCAGCGCCTCCTCGCGACTCTCGGCGCCGGACATCGCCTGGGACTGGTCGAGCAGGCCGCCTGGCTCCATCCACAGCTCGGCCTCCACCGGGCCGGGGCAGATCGCGTTGACCAGCACGCCCTGCTTCGCGTAGCGGTCGGCGAAGAGGCGGGAGAGCGAGAGCTCGGCGGCCTTGGCGACCGAGTACTCGGGCATCGCCGCCGAGGGGCGCTTGCCGGCGGTCGAGGCGACGTTGACGATCCGCCCCCAGCCGCGCTCGGCCATCGGCGGGGCGGCGGCGCGCATCGCCCGCAGCGGCGCCATCACGTTGAGCTCGTACTGGGCGCGCCAGTCCTCGTCGGGGACGTCGTCGAGGTCGCGCCACTGGGCGGCGCCGGCGTTGTTGACGAGGACGTCGAGGGCGCCGAAGCGCTCCTCGGCCGCCGCGAGCATCCGCTCGCCGGCGTCGTCGTAGGTGACGTCGAGCACCAACGCCTCGGCGCGGCCGGTCGCGCCGTCCCCGCCATCAACAGCCTCCCGGGCGGCCGCGCTCGCTTCGCTTGCCGCCTCCCTCAGCCGCTCCTCGTTGCGGGCGACCAGCAGCACGTTCGCGCCCTCGGCGCAGAGCAGCTTCGCGGTCTCCCGGCCGATGCCGCGGCTGGCGCCGGTGACGACGCAGCCGCGTCCCTCGAGGCCGAGGTCCATCAGCCGGTTCCCTCGCCGCCGCCTCCGGCGGCCGGCTCGCCGTGCGCCACGCTGACCGACGTCTCGCCGGCGAGCGCCTTGTGGACCGGGCATTTGCGGGCGACGACGAGCAGGCGCTCGCGCTGCTCGTCGCTCAGCTCGGCCGGCAGTCGCAGCGAGGCCGCGAAGGACGTCGGCGCCGGCCCGTCGTAGGTGACGTCGACGTCGACGCCGACCTGCCCCAGGTCCCATCCCTTGCGCCCCGCGTACATCTCCATCGTGATCGCGATGCAGCTCGCCAGCGAGGCGGCCAGCAGGCGGGTGGGGGACGGTCCGGTGTCGGTGCCACCCGCCTGGCGCGGCTCGTCGACGACGATCGAGTGGCCGCCCTCGATCTCCACCTCGTGGGCGTAGCCGTCGTGGCGCCGGGCGGAGACCCGCATCGTCAGCCGACCGGGTTGAAGACCAGCCCGGTGAGCACCTTCGGGAAGAAGTAGGTCGACTTCGGCGGCATGTTCTCGTCGCTTTCGCAGATCGCCCGCACCTGGTCCACCGGGATCGGGCGGAGGATGAAGGCGACGTCGTAGGTGCCGTCCTCGAGCAGCGCCAGCGAGTCGTCGACGCTCTTCGCGTAGCCGAGGCCGCGCTTGGCCATGATGTCGTCCTCGCTAAGGCCGGCGATGCCTTTGAGGACAAGCGTCTCGAGGATCGCCGCGTCGAGGCGGCGGTAGGCCTCGGGTTTGCCCTCCAGCTGCCGGTCGAGCGCGGCGATCGCCGCGTCCTTGAGGCGCAGGCGGAAGGCGCGCTTGTGGAATGAGTCGTAGAGGCCGAAGACGCCGACCCCCTCGACGCCGCGCGGGTCGAGCTCGCCGGTCTCGACCTCCTCGGCGTCGAACAGCTCGCGGATGCCCTCGCCGAGGCGGCGCTGGCGTTCGGGATCACCGGCGAAGCCCGAGAGCAGGCGGTGGGTGGGAAAGACGGTCAGGCCCGGGTCGTCGAGCCCGGTCAGCGCCATCAGCGTGAAGCAGTGGTCGCCCTCGCCGCCGACCTCGTCGCGGTAGGCGATCGCGGTCTCGTAACGGTGGTGTCCGTCGGCGATCAGCAGCCTGGCGTCGGCGAGC
>DASWMG010000230.1:0-2959 GCA_036399875.1 Solirubrobacterales bacterium | reverse complement strand
CCACTCGTTGCGGTGCGGCCACAGCTCCGCCTTGACCCACGCCTGCATCGACTCGCGCAGGTCTTCGTGCTCCTGGCTGAAGATGAAGTGCTTGCGGCCCGCCTCGTGGTCGGGCTTGATGACTTTCGAGCCGTTGGTGGTCGCCGTGGCCATGGTTCTCTCCTCCGTTGCGTCCGCGCGGCCGGCGGCCGCTCATGCGAGTGGACAGTAGCACTTCCTACTTTCCATGAAGTCGGCTATGGTGCCGCGAGATGCAGCGCCGGGGAGCGGAGAGATGAGCGAGCTGGTCGCCTATGAGGTCGCAGACGGCGTCGCCACGGTGACGCTGAACGACCCGGAGAAGCGCAACATGCTTTCCGGCCAGATGCTGGCCGAGCTGGTCGAGGCGATGAAGCGGGCGCGGGACGACGAGGACGCGCGCGCGGTCGTCCTCACCGGGGCGGGCGAGAAGGTCTTCTGTGCCGGCGCCGACCTCGGCGGCTTCGCGGTCGACGCGCCATTGGTGGCCAAACACTTCGCCACCGATCTCTTCCTGGAGTTCTTCCGGCTGATGCCGCGGCTCGGCAAGCCCTCGCTCTGCGCCGCCAACGGCCACGTGCTGGCGGGCGGGATGGGGCTGGCGCTCTCCTGCGACCTGGTGATCGCCAAGGAGGGCGCGACCTTCGGCACGCCGGAGATCAACGTCGGCGCCTTCCCCTACATGATCATGGCGATCATCTACCGCAACGTCCCGCGCAAGAAGGTCAACGAGATGATGCTGCTCGGCGAGCGGCTGAGCGCCGAGCAGGCGGTCTCCTGCGGGCTCGCCAACAAGGTCGTGCCGGCGGCCGAGTTCGACGCCACGGTCGCCGAGTGGGCGGGCAAGCTCGCCTCCAAGAGCCCGGTGCTGATGCGGCTCGGCCACGACGCGATGTACCGGCAGCAGGACATGGCCGTGGACGACGCGCTCGACTACCTGCGCTCGCAGCTCTCGCTGACCTTCTCGACCGAGGACATCGTTGAGGGCGTCAGCGCCTTCTTCGAGAAGCGCGAGCCCCAGTGGAAAGGACGCTGATGTCGACCGAAGAGCAAGAGAAGAACCTCCTGCCGGGCACGGCGCCGCTCGGCGACCTCACCGAGCAGCTCCACGAACGCCGCGCCAAGGCGAAGCTCGGCGGCGGCGAGGAGAAGATCGCCAAGCAGCACGGACGCGGCAAGCTGACCGCCCGCGAGCGGATCGACCTCCTGGTCGACGCGGGGACCTTCGTCGAGATGGGGATCCACGGCCGGCCCCACTTCGCGCAGCGGGCGATGGACGGGGTCGAGGCTCCGGCCGACGGCGTCATCACGGGCTGGGGCGACGTCGACGGCCGGCCCACCTGCATCGCCGCCTACGACTTCACCGTGATGGCCGGCTCGATGGGGATGACCGGCGAGCTCAAGGTCACCCGCCTGCGCGAGATGGCGCTCAGCAAGCGGATGCCGTTCATCTGGCTGCTCGACTCGGCCGGCGCCCGCATCCAGGAGGCCTCCGGCTCGCTCTTCGCCGGCTCCGGCTTCCTCTTCCGCGAGGAGGTCGAAATGTCGGGCGTGATCCCGATGGTCGCGGCGATGATGGGCCCCTGCGCCGCCGGCACCGCCTACATCCCAGCGCTCGCGGACTTCGTGCCGATGGTCTCGGGCCAGGGCGCGATGGCGCTCGCCGGGCCGCACCTGACCAAAGCCGTCACCGGCGAGGACATCTCGATGGAGGAGCTGGGGGGCGCCAAGGTCCACTGCCGCAAGTCGGGGGTGGGGGACCTTGAGGTCAAGGACGACCCCGAGTGCATCGAGGCCGTCAAGAAGTACCTCTCCTTCTTCCCGGCCAACTGCGAGCAGAAGCCGCCGGTAGTCGAGACCTCGGACCCCGACGACCGCGCCTCCGAGAAGCTGCTGGAGATCGTCCCCGAGTCCTCGCGTCAGCCCTACGACATGTACGAGGTGATCGCCGAGATCGTCGACGACGGCGAGTGGTTCGACCTCAAGCCAAAGTTCGCCAAGAACCTGATCACCTGCTTCGCCCGCTTCGGCGGCCAGCCGGTCGGGATCGTCGCCAACCAGCCCAAGCAGCTGGCCGGCATCCTCGACAACGATTCGGCCGACAAGGCGGCCCGCTTCATCAACCTCTGCGACGCCTTCAACATCCCGCTCGTCTTCCTCCAGGACGTACCCGGCTTCATGGTCGGTGCCAAGGTCGAGCACGCCGGGATAATTCGCCACGGCGCCAAGATGCTCTACGCGGTCAGCCGCGCCACCGTGCCGAAGGTGACCGTGATCGTCCGCAAGGCCTACGGCGCCGGCTACTACGTGATGTGCGGCAAGGCCTACGAGCCCGACCTGATCGTCGCCTGGCCGGGGGCGGAGATCTCGGTGATGGGTGCGGAGGGCGCTGTCAACATCATCGGCCGCTCGGCGATCGAGGCCTCCGACGACCCGGAGGCGACCCGCGAGGCGATGCTGAACGCGGTCCGCCAGCAGATCGACCCCTACATCGCCGCCGGCAACGCGGTCATCGACGACATCATCGACCCGCGCGAGACGCGGCCGACGATCGTCAGGGCGCTGCGGATGGCGCGGAACAAGCACGTCGAGAAGCCGCAGAAACGCCACGGAGTGATGCCGGTATGAGGGCGTGCGACGACTTTCCCGTCGTATACACGGGAAACTCGTCACAGGGGGCGAGGTCATGAGCTCCTTCGACGATCCCGTCGTCATCTCTTGCTCGATCAGCGGCGTGATCGCCAACCGCGACCAGTGCCCGGCGATCCCCTACACGCCCGAGGAGTACGCGGCCGAGGCGCGGCGGGCGGTCGACGAGGGCGCCTCGCAGATCCACATCCACGCCCGCACGCCGGACGGCGTGCCGAGCTACGAGATCGAGGACTTCCGCGCCATCACCGAGGCGATCCTCGCCGAGGAAGGCGACGTGATCGTCAACTAC
>DASWMG010000229.1:0-6673 GCA_036399875.1 Solirubrobacterales bacterium | reverse complement strand
AGCTGCGCGACCGGGCGATGCTGGAGCTGACCTACTCGTGCGGGCTGCGCTGCGAGGAGATAGTCAACCTCGACCTCGACTCGGTCGAGTTCGAGACCGAGCGGGTGCGGGTGCTCGGCAAGGGCTCCAAGGAGCGGCTGCTGCCGGTCGGCGAGCCGGCCCAGCGCGCCCTGCGCCGCTACGCGGAGCGCGGCCGCCCGGCGCTCGCCAGCGACCGCGTCGAGCGTGCCCTCTTTCTCTCCAAGAACGGCCGCCGCCTCTCCAACTCCGACGTCACCCGCCGTCTCGCCCTCTGGATCCGCGAGGCGGCGATCGGCGCCGGCGTCTCGCCGCACAGCCTCCGCCACAGCTTCGCCACCCACCTGCTCGAAGGAGGCGCCGACCTGCGGACCATCCAGGAGTTGCTCGGCCACGCCTCGATCTCGACCACGCAGGTCTACACTCGGGTAGATGCGGCCCGCCTGCGCGACGCGTACGCTGCCACCCATCCGCGTGCCTGACCGCGAGCTATCCGGCCCTCGGCCATAGAATCGACCGACTTCGATGGAAACCGGCGTCAAAGAGGTGGAGCTTCGCGACCTGTGGCGGCGCTACAAGGTCGACGGGGACGCCTCCGCTCGGGAGCGTCTGGTCGTCGCCTACTCGCCGCTGGTGAAGTTCGTCGCCGGGCGCCTCGGGGCGGGGCTGCCCTCCCACGTGGACGACGCCGACCTGATCTCCTACGGGCTGATGGGGCTGATCGGGGCGATCGAGCGCTTCGACCCCGAGCGCGGGATCAAGTTCGAGACTTTCGCGATGACCCGGATCCGCGGCGCGATCATCGACGAGCTGCGCTCGCTCGACTGGGTGCCGCGCTCGGTGCGCTCGCGCGCCCGGGAAATCGAGGCGGCGCAGTCGAAACTCGAGCACGAACTGCAACGGGCGCCGACCGAGGAGGAGCTGGCGGCCAAGCTGGGCGTCGAGCCCGAGGAGTTGCGCACCTCGCTGCTGGACATCGCCAACTCCTCGGTCTACGCGCTCGACGAGCTGTGGACGATCTCCGACTCCTCCGGCGACTCGGTCTCGCTGCTCGACACGATCTCCGACCCGCGCGCCGACGACCCGCAGGAGTCGCTGGCCAGCAGCGAGGTCAAGGACCGGCTCACCGAGGGCATCGCCTCGCTGCCCGAGCGCGAGCAGTTGGTGATCGCCCTCTACTACTACGAGAACCTGACGCTGCGCGAGATCGGCGAGGTGCTCGGCGTCACCGAGTCGCGCGTCTCCCAGCTGCACACCAAGGCCGTGATGCGGCTGAAGTCCGCTTTGCAAGAGGACTAGTTCGAGCGTAAGCTCGTTGCGTGTCGCACAAAGCTGCGGACCGGATTCGCAATGTCGCCCTGATCGGGCACCGGGGCTGCGGTAAGACGAGCCTGCACGAGGCGATGCTGTTCGAGGCCGGGGCCGTGCGGCGGCTCGGCAGCGTGGTCGCCGGCACGACGCTCTCCGATTACGAGCCCGACGAGCAGGCGCGCGAGATGTCGATCGGCGCCGCCGTCGCCGCCTTCGAGCACGACGGGCGCGAGATCAACCTGATCGACACGCCGGGCGAGCCGAGCTTCGTCGCCGACGCGGTCGCGGCGCTGCGCGTTGCCGACGCCGCCGTGGTGGTCGTCAACGGCGTCAACGGCGTCGAGGTCCAGACCAAGCGGCTCTGGCGGCGCGCCGACAGCGAGGGCCTGGCGCGGCTCGTCTTCGTCAACATGCTCGACCGCGAGCGGGCCGACTTCTTCGCCGTCCTCGACCGGCTGAAGGCGGCGTTCGGGCCGCACGTCGTCGCGACCGAGATCCCGATCGGCGCCGAGCACGAGGTGCGGGGGGTCGTCGACCTGATCGACATGGAGGCCTTCGTCTACGAGGACGGCCAGCGCGGCGCCGCCGAGAAGGTCGAGATACCCGACGAGCTTCGCGACCGCGCCGAGGAGCAGCGCGAGAAGCTGATGGACGAGGTGGCGGAGAACTCCGACGAGCTGATGGAGCGCTACCTCGACGGCGACGCGATCGACCACGCCGAGATCGTCGGGGCGCTCAAGCAGGGCGTCACGGCGGGCCGGCTCTTCCCGGTCACCTGCGGCGTCGCCACCCGCAACCTCGGCGCCGACCGCCTGCTCGCCGCCCTCGTCGAGGACCTGCCATCGCCGGCGATGCGGGGGTCGCTGAGCGCGCTCGACGGCTCCGGCGAGCCGCTCGAGGTGGCGCCCGACGAGGAAGGGCCGCTGGTGGCGTACGTCTTCAAGGTGCTTGCCGACCCCTACGCGGGGCGGATCAACCTCTTCCGCGTCTGCCGCGGCACCCTGCGCTCCGACTCGCACGTGTTCAACGCGACGCGCGGCGAGAAGGAGAGGATCGGTCACCTCCACCGCCCGCACGGCAAGGAGCTGCTGCCCGCCGACGAGCTCGGCGCGGGCGAGATCGGCGCCGTCGCCAAGCTCAAGCACACCCAGGCCGGGGACGCGCTCTGCGAGGGCCAGGAGAGGATCGCCTTCGCGCCGCTCGACCTGCCGGCGCCGGTGATGGCCTTCGCCTTCGAGCCGAAGTCCAAGGGCGACGAGGAGAAGGCGGCGGCGGCGATCCGGCGCTTGCGCGAGGAGGACCCGACGCTCGACGTCCACCGCGACGCGCAGACGGGCGAGCAGATACTCGCCGGGCTGACCCAGATCCACGTCGAGGTCCTGGTCGAACGGATGAAGCGGCGCTTCGGCGCCGAGATCGAGCTGCACCCGCCGCGCGTGCCCTACCAGGAGACGATCCGCCAGCCGGCCGTCGCCCACGCCCGCTACAAGAAGCAGTCGGGCGGGCGCGGTCAGTTCGCCGACTGCAAGATCGAGATCGAGCCAGCCGAGGACGGCACGGATCTGGAGTTCGTCGACCAGATCAAGGGCGCGGCAATCCCGGGCGGCTTCATCCCGGCGGTCGAGAAGGGCGTTACCGAGGCGATGCTGCACGGCACCGTCGCCGGCTACCCGGTCAAGGGCGTGCGGGTGCGGCTCGTCGACGGCAAACATCACGATGTCGACTCATCGGAGATGGCCTTCAAAGTGGCGGGGGCGATGGCCTTCCGCGAGGCGATGGCCGAAGCCGACCCGGTCCTGCTCGAGCCAATCGTGCGACTCACCGTCAGCTGTCCCGACGATTGCGTCGGCGACGTGATCGGCGACCTCAACTCGCGCCGCGGCCACCCGCTGGGGATGGAGCCGAAAGGCTCGGTGACCGAGGTCAAGGCCGAGGTGCCGATGGCGGAGGTGCTCGACTACGCTCCGGACCTGCGTTCGATCAGCGGCGGGCGGGCCGACTTCACGATGGAGTTCGAGCGCTACGACCCGGTGCCTCCGCATCTCGCGGAGAAGGTCGCTGGCGCCGCCTGACCGCGCCAGGCTCCTTGCGCCCCGTCTCGCCTGACCACATGCGCGACGCCATGGATTAGCTTGGAGTCGTGAGCCTGAAGGAACGACTTCGCACTGCCGATCCCGCCGCCCCCGGAGCGACGGTGGGGCGGATCGACGTTCGCGACGCCACGCGGAGCGAGCCGCTGGGACGGGCGATCGTGCGCTTCAACCGCAGCGGCGCTGCGCGCACCGTGGCCGGCCTCACCCGCACGCTCGGCGCGCCGCACGTCTCCGTTGGCGCCGCCGCCGGGGCTCCGGGCGAGGTCCGGGTCACCGTCGCCTGGGACCTCTGCTGGTACCAGTGGGGCGTCGACCTCGAGGACGAGCGCCGGCCGGTCTTCCAGATCGCCCGCGGCGAGGAGATCGACCAGCTCGACGGCTCGGCGCGCACCTGGAACGCGACGGCTGGCGAGGGCGGCCGGCTGGCGCTCGGTCCCCGGCCTCGATGAGCAGGCTGACCGTCAACGTCGACGGCGGCGCCCGCGGCAATCCGGGGCCGGCGGCGATCGGCGCCGTGGTGCGCGGCGAGGGCGGCGAGGTGCTCGAGGAGCGCGGCGAGCGGATCGGCAAGGCGACGAACAACGTCGCCGAGTACCGGGCGCTCCTGCTCGGTATCGAGCGAGCGGCGGCGCTGGGGGCGGAGGAGGTCGAGCTGGTCGGCGACTCGGAGCTGATCGTCAAGCAGGTGAGGGGGGAGTACAAGGTCAAGGACGCGGCCCTGCGCGAGCTGCACGCCGAGGTCGAGCGCGCCCTGGGCGGCTTCGAGGGCTGGTCGATCAGGCACGTGCCGCGGGCCGAGAACGCCGAGGCGGACCGGCTGGTGAACAGGGTGCTGGACGGCGAGGAG
Source organism: Solirubrobacterales bacterium (assembly GCA_036399875.1). Lineage (GTDB taxonomy): Bacteria > Actinomycetota > Thermoleophilia > Solirubrobacterales > 70-9 > VRUE01. The sequence continues at coordinate 2,404 of DASWMG010000229.1, read as the reverse complement.
GTCGGTGGGGGCGAGCCGACGACCCCGCGGCCGCGCGACGATTCCCGCACGCAGCCGATCGACCCCGGGGTCGACGTCGGGCACGTCCACCTCAAGGTCGCCGACCTCGACCGGGCGCTCGACTTCTACTGCGGCGTGCTGGGCTTCGAGCTCCAGCAGCGCCTGGGCGACGAAGCCGCGTTCATCTCCGCCGGCGGCTACCACCACCACATCGGGCTCAACACCTGGCACTCGCGCGGCGGCTCGCCGCCGCCGCCGGGCAGCACCGGCCTCTTCCACACGGCGATCCGCTACCCGACCCGTCGCGCCCTCGCCGATGCCCTCCGTCGGGTCGCGGAGGCCGGCATCCGCCTCACCGGCGCCTCCGACCACGGTGTCAGCGAGGCGCTCTACCTGAACGACCCCGATGGCAACGGCGTAGAGCTCTACTGGGACCGGCCCCGCGACGAGTGGCCGCGCGAGTCGGACGGGCAGGGCGTGGCGATGTTCACCGCCCCGCTCGACCTCCAAGACCTCCAGGCCGAGCTCTAAACCGGCCCTGGACGGGTATACGGTCCCTTACACCCTCAAAACGAGGAGGTTGTGATGCGCAAGAAGATCTCGGCCCTCCTGCTCGCGGGCGCGTTCGCGCTCTCGGTGCCAGCGGCGGCAGCGGCAGACAACCCACACGCCGGTAACTCCGGCCACTTCAAGGGCAGCGCCAATCCCTGCAAGCAATCGAGCAACAACCCCAACTGCCCTCCCTTCGGCGGCTAGAGGCGCAGCCCCAACCACAGGAAAAGCCCCGCGCCAGGGCGGGGCTTCCCAATAGACGATCGGTGGGGCCCGTGGACGGCTCCATAAACATGCCGGTCTTTTTGGTCTATGGTCGGAGGTCCCGATGGAGCAGGCGACGAGCCCCCGCCCACCGCTCGGCGCCCGCCGCGAGCCGCCCGCCTCGCGTGTTCCAGCCCTACTGCAGGCCCAACGCTACGCGCGCGATCCCCTCGGGTTCCTGATCCCGCTGCAGCGCCGCTACGGCCACATCTTCAGCCTCAAGTTCCCCTTCTACGGGCGCATCTACTACGTCACCGACCCGGCTCTGGTGAAGGCGGTCTTCACGGGCTCCCCGAAGCTGTTCCACGCTGGCGAGACCAACGCGACGGTGTCCGAGCTGGCGCTCGGCCGCAACTCGGTGCTCGCTCTCGACGACGCGCCCCACATGCGCCAGCGCAAGCTCCTCCTCCCTCCCTTTCATGGCGAGCGGATCCGCGCCCACGGCGAGGTGATCCGCAGGGCGACACGGAAGCAGATGGAGAGCTGGCCGGTGGGGGAGGCTTTTGCGCTGCGCCCGCACACGCGCATGATCACCTTGACCGCGATCATGCGCGCTGTCTTCGGGAGCCATGAGGAGGACCGCCTGGAGCGCTTCGAGAAGCTGCACGACGACTTCAGCAGGCGGCTGAGCCTGATCACGACCTTTCCGGCCCTGCGCCGCAATCTGGGTCCAAGGGGTCCCTTGCCGCGCTTTCTGCGCTCTCGCGAGAAGCTCGACGAGTTCATCTACGAGGAGATCGCGCTGCGCCGCAAGGAGGTCGAGGCCGGCGAGGAGGGCCACGACGACGTGCTCTCGCTGCTGCTGCAAGCGTGCCACGACGACGGCAGCCCGATGAGCGACGAAGAGCTGCGCGACGAGTTGGTCGGCCTGCTCGGCGCCGGCCATGAGACCACCGCCACCGGTCTCGCCTGGGCAATGGAGCGGCTCCTGCGCACGCCGCGGGTCCTCGCCAAGCTCCGCGAATCGGTTGCCGCCGGGGAGGAGGCCTATCTAAACGCGACCGTCAAGGAGACGCTGCGGGCGCGCCCGGTGATCGCCGACGTGGGCCGCCGCCTCACCGCGCCGGTCGAGATGGGCGGCTACGAACTCCCGAAGGGAGGCTTCGTGATGGCGGCGGTCGCCGCCCTGCACTACCGCGAGGACCTCTTCCCGCGTCCGCATGAGTTCCGGCCCGAGCGCTTCCTCGAGGAAAAGACCGACAACTACGCTTGGATCCCGTTCGGCGGCGGCGTGCGACGCTGCATCGGCGCCGCCTTCGCCGAATACGAGATGCGAATCGCCCTGCGCGAGTTCGTCGGCTGCGCCGGCCTCAGCGTGCCCGACCCCAAGCCGGAGGCGGTCAGGATTCGCAACGGCACGCTCGCCCCCGGCAAGGGCACTCGCGTCAGGCTGGATCGGCCGCTTGGCGCGCCTGCCTGACAGCCTCGGCGTGCTTCGCACGCGGGAGTTCCGGCTGCTGTTCGGCGGGCAGGCAGTGTCCGTGCTGGGCGATCGCATGGTCGCCATCGCGCTCGCCTTCGCGGTGCTGGAGATCGGCGGTTCGGTCTCCGACGTCGGGCTGGTGCTGGCCGTGGGAGCGTTCCCCAT
>DASWMG010000228.1:0-3278 GCA_036399875.1 Solirubrobacterales bacterium | reverse complement strand
TGCAGTTGGGGTGTGTGATAATCAGCGTTTTACCGACGGGGCAGACCATGTCGATTGTGTTGGCCCCAGCGGTGTTGCTTTTGGCCCGCCCAGTGCAGCCGTTCGAATGGATCACAATCGTCCCCGGTTCTTGGCCTTCTGTGTGGCATAGCGCGAGTTCTGTGGTTCCTTCGACTTCCGTCACTGTGCTAGCAGTCACTGTGCCGAAACCCCGAATGTGGTCGCACTGGATGGCCGTTCCTTCGTCGATACGGATGAGGATTGCGTGGGTGGATCCCGCTACGGCTGTCTGGTCGACGATCGTGTGACCATCAACCGAGTCGGATATGAAGTGACCGGTGGTAGTCGCGGAGGCATTCATCACGGTCAGGCCGATGACCGCCGCGCAGGCGAGCACGCCAAGGCCGAGCCCTCTTAACTTGAGACTCATTGCTGTCCTTTCCCTTGTATGGACGGCCGCGCGTTTTCGTGGGCGGCCGGGGTTCCCTACAGGAACCCACTCCATATATATCCGGTTAGGACAAATGGTTTGAGAAGTTTTGATTAAACCGGCGTGCGGTGGGCGACCGCTCTACCCCAACAGCTTCTTGACCGCGCGGCGCCGCTCGTCCTCGGGCACTTCGATCGACCCTTCGGGCCCGGGGGCACAACCGCCAAGATCATCGCCGCCGCAGAGCACGTCGGCGTCGGCGTCGCCGCCGATCCCCGCCGCGAGGACCAGCTGCGGCATCGTCAGGAAGCCCATGTCGCTGACGAACGCTTTCGGGGCATTCCAGCCGATGATCGGTCCCTTGACGAAGTTGTAGGGGAGGCGGAGGGGATCGGTGAGGCGTCCCTTGATGCCGCTGATCACCGCCTGCTGGGCCTTGGCGCGGTCGAAGTCGTCGTAGGAGCCGAGGCTGTAGGCGCTGGGTCCCGGCCCGGGGCACGGGCTCGGCTTGCGGATGCGCGCGTAGGTCAGCGCCTTCTCGCCGCTCAGGGTGTTCTCCCCCTTGCCGAGGCGCACGGTGGACCCGCCCTGCCCGCCCCCGGCTCCGCCCGAGATGTCGGCGCAGATCTTCTGGGGGACGTCGACCTCGACGCCGCCGACCGCGTCGATCAGGTCTTCGAAGCCGGTGAAGTCGACGATCGCGACATGGTCGATCTCTATGCCGAGGAAGTCCTCCACCGCTTCGACCTCGGCGCCGGCGCCGCCGAAGGCAAAGGCGGCGTTGATCTTCTGCGGGTTCTGCCCGGGGATCTCGGCATAGACGTCGCGCGGGACCGAGAGTTTGCGGAAGTCGCCGCCGCCGGCGCGGATCAGCATCAGCGTGTCGGCGCGGAACTGCCCGACTTCGCACTCGCCGTGCGGCGCGTCGCCGTGCGACTGCTGCTCGAAGCACTCCTCCGACGGCGCCGCGCCTGGGTCTTTGCTCTCGGGCGGGCGGGCATCGGTGCCGAGCACGAGGATCGTCTGCGGGTTGAACAGCAGCAGCGGATTGCCGTGCAGCGTCGCCTTGGCGTCGCCAGAGAGCTTGAAGGCCTGCAACTGGGCGGAGACCGCGAAGGCTAGAAAGCTGAGCAAGATCCAGCCAAGCGTCGCCAGGCCAAGCCATTTCCCCGCCTTCCTCAGCCAGGGCCGCTCGCGGCGGAGGCTGCCGTCGGAATCTCCCCGGCGACCGAATCGAGGCAGCTTCGGTCCTCCCGCGCCACGCTCGCGCAGGCTGGAGAGGTCGGGCTTGCGCAGCCCGCTGAAGAGCCCTTTCCGGGACCGATAGACCTTGTACTCGGGCGGCCCGGAGGGCTGCTGCTCACCGTTGTCTGCCATGAAAGACTCAGAGATCATGCCGATGCCCGCGGTCGCCTGCGACACGCCATGAGCCAAGCCGAGACGATCGGCATCGACCTGGGGGGCACGAAGATGCTGCTCGGCGTCGTCGACGGCGACTCGAACGTCCGCTACGAAAGTCGCGAGCGCTCCACCGAGCAGGACGAGGCGGCGCTCGTCGAGCTGATGGTCCGCGAGATCGAAGGGGCACGCGCCGAGCGCCCCGGCGTCGTGGCGGTCGGGGTCGGCATCCCGGCCACGATCGACCACGAGAAGGGCCTGGCGATCTCGGCCGTCAACCTGCCGATCGAGAGCCTGCCGATCCGCGACGTGCTCGCCGAGCGCACCGGGCTGCCCGTCTTCGTCGACAACGACGCCAACGTGGCGGCGCTCGCCGAGTACCTGCGCGGCGCGGCGCGGGAGGCGCGCGACGTCGTGATGCTGACGATCGGGACGGGCATCGGCGGCGGCCTGATCCTCGGCGGCGAGATCTACCGCGGCGCGATCGGCGCGGGCGCCGAGCTGGGCCATGTCGTCATCGAGATGGACGGCCCGCGCTGCCAGGGCAACTGCCCGAACCGCGGCTGCGTCGAGGCGCTCGCCTCAGGGACGGCGCTCGGGCGCGAGGGCCGCGAGGCGGCCGAGCGCGAGCCGGGCTCCGCGCTCGGGCGCATGCGGGCGGAAGGCAGGGAGGTCGACGGGCTGGCGGTGACCGAGGCGGCGCAGGCGGGAGACCCCACCGCAATCGGCGTCTTCGACCTGGTCGGCCGCCGCCTCGGGGTCGCCCTCGCCGGCTTCGCCAACATCTTCGAGCCCGAGACGATTGTGATCGGCGGCGGTGTGATGGCGGCCGGCGACCTGCTGCTGGAGCCGGCCCGGGCGGAGCTGCGGGCGCGGGCGCTGCCGCCGATGAACCTGACGCCCGTGGTCGAGGCGGAGCTGGGCGGCGACGCGGGCATGATCGGCGCCGCCGCGATGGCACGGGTCGAGCTGGCGAAGGACGACGGCTGATGCCCGGCTCGCTGATCGTCTGCCCGACCCCGATCGGAAACCTCGACGACATCACGCTGCGGGCCCGAGACGCCCTGGTCAGCGCCGACTACATCGCCTGCGAGGACACCCGCCGCACCGGCTCGCTGCTCGACAAGCTCGGCATCCGCCCGGCGCCGCGGCTGGTCTCCAACCACGAGGGCAACGAAACGATGCGGGCGACCGAGCTGGCGCAGCGGATCGAGCGCGGGGACACGGTCGTGCTCGTCTCCGACGCCGGCATGCCGGCGATCTCCGACCCCGGCTACCGGCTCGTGCGCCGCTGCATCGACCGCAACCTCGACGTGACCGTCCTGCCGGGCCCCTCGGTCGTGCCGGTCGCGCTCGTGGCGTCGGGGCTGCCGACCGACCGTTGGCGCTTCGAGGGGTTCCTTCCCAAGCGGACCGGTGAGATGGAGCGGGTCCTGCGCTCCGCCGAGAC
>DASWMG010000227.1:0-7085 GCA_036399875.1 Solirubrobacterales bacterium | reverse complement strand
CCGTCGCGGTCCATGCTGGTCAGCAAGACCTCCCCCGCCCCGCGCTCGACCGCCTCTTCGGCCCAGCCGACCGCGTCGCGCCCCTCGACCCGCTTGCGGCCGCCGTTGACGTAGACGCCCCAGCCGTCCTCCTCGCGCTTGGCGTCGATCGCGATCACGACGCACTGGGCACCGAAATGGTCGGCCAACTCGGTGAGCAACTCGGGGCGCGCCAGGGCCGAGGAGTTGACCGAGACCTTGTCGGCGCCGGCGTCGAGCACCGCCTGGGCGTCCTCGACTGAGCGGATGCCGCCCCCGATCGTGAACGGGATGAAGACATTGTCGGCGGTGCGCCGCGCCAGTTCGACGATCGTGTCGCGCTTTTCGTGCGACGCCGTGATGTCGAGGAAGACCAGCTCGTCGGCGCCCTCGGCGTCGTAGCGCTCGGCCAGCTCGACCGGGTCGCCGGCGTCGCGCAGGCCGACGAAGTTGGTGCCCTTGACGACGCGGCCGGCGTCTACGTCCAGGCAGGGGATTACGCGCTTAAGGGCCACTGGCAAAGAGTAGTGGCGCGTTAGTCGCACATATTCCGACTAACGCGCCAAGGCAGCGACGGCCTCCGCGACGGTGAACTTGCGCTCGTACAGCGCCTTGCCGACTATGGCGCCCTCGACATTCGGAGCAGCTGCTCGGGCGAGCGCCTCCAGGTGGGAGAGGTCGCCTACTCCGCCGGATGCGATCACTTGGGCGCTGGTGGCGGAGGCGATTTGTTCCAACTGGGCGATGGCGGGGCCCTCCATCGTGCCGTCGACCTCGATGGCGGTGCAGAGGAAGCGGACTACGCCGCGGTCGCCCAGGGCCGTGACCGCGTCGACGACGGTCTCCTTCCCCGCCTCGGTCCAGCCCTCCAGGGCTACGCGGCCGTCGCGGGCGTCCACCGAGACGACTATGCGTTTGCCGTGCTGGACCAGCATCGCGTCGAGGAAGTCCGGGTCGCGGAGGGCGGCGGTGCCGATCACCACGCGCTCGGCGCCGGCGTCGAGCACCGCCTCGACGGCGTCGGGATCGCGGAGGCCGCCGCCGACCTGGATCGGGCAGTCGAGCGAGGCGATCCGCTCGACCGCGTCGAGGTTCTGCGGTTGACCCGCTTTCGCGCCGTCGAGGTCGACGACGTGCAGGAACTCGGCGCCTTCGTCGATCCACCGCCGCGCGGCGTCGGCCGGGTCGGCGTCATAGGTCGTCTCGCGCTCGTAGTCGCCCTGCAGCAGCCGCACCGCCTTGCCGCCGCGGATGTCGATCGCCGGGTAGAGGATCACGGCCGCTAGGCCGGCACCGCGGCGCAGACGCCGGCGAAGTTGGAGAGCAGGCGCAGGCCGGCGGCGCTCGACTTCTCGGGGTGGAACTGGACGCCGTAGACGTTGCCGCGCTCGGCGGCGCAGGCGAAGCGCTCGCCATAGACGGCGCTGCCGAGCAGGTCGTCGCCGCCCGGCTCGGGCGCGAAGGTGTGGACGAAGTAGAAGGGCGTCTCGGTCTCGATCCCCTCGGTCAGCTTCGAGTTGCGCTCCCAGCGCACCGGCGCCCAGCCGATGTGCGGAACCTTGAGGCCAGGCGCCTCCAGCTCGCGGACCGGGCCCGGCAGCAGGCCGAGTCCCTCGGCGCCGCCCAGCTCGGTCGAGGAGTCGAAGAGCAGTTGCAGGCCGAGGCAGATGCCCAGCACCGGCACCCCCGCCTCCACCCGCTCGGCGATCAGCTCGTCGAGCTCCAGCTCGCGCACCCGCTCCATCGCCTTCGGGAAGGCCCCGACGCCGGGCAGGATCACGCCGTCGGCGTCGCGGACCGCGGCGGCCTCGTTGGTGATCGTCGCCGTCGCGCCGACGTGCTCGAGCGCCTTCTCGACCGAACGCAGGTTGCCCATGCCGTAATCGAGGATCGCTATCCGCGCGCTCATCTATTCAGCGTACCCTTGGTCGACGGCACGCCGCTCTCCTCCGGGTCGATCGAGACGGCGACGCGCAGGGCGCGGGCGAAGGCCTTGAAGCAGGCCTCGATCATGTGGTGGGCGTTGGCCCCGTAGCGGACCGAGACGTGAAGGGTCAGCTTGGCGCTGTTGGCGACGGCGCGGAAGAACTCCTCGGCGAGCTCGGTGTCGAAGCCGGCGATCGAGGTGACCGGAAGGTCGGCCTCGAAGACGCAGAGCGGCCGTCCCGATATGTCGATCGCGCATTCGGCCAACGACTCGTCCATCGGCACGATCGCCGAGCCGTAGCGCCGGATGCCGGCGCGGTCGCCGAGCGCCTCGTCCAGCGCCTGGCCGAGCACTATGCCGACGTCCTCGACGGTGTGGTGGGCGCCGGTCTCCAGGTCGCCGCTCGCCTCGACGACGAGGCCCAGCCGGCCGTGGCGGGCGAGCAGGTCGAGCATGTGGTCGAGGAAGCCGACTCCGGTCTCGGCGCGCGCCTCTCCCCCGTCGAGGTCCAGCGAGAGCCGGATCTTGGTCTCGGCGGTGCTGCGCTCCCTTGCTGCCGTCCTGGTCATCTCATTCGCCTTCCTCGATTCGGATCGTCGCCGACTCGCCGTGGACCGGCAGGCCCTCGGCGCGGGCGAGCCTGTCCACGTGCGGTGCAAGCTTCGCCGCCGCCTCGGCCGGAACCTGCACCGAGGAGATGCGGCGGCGGAAGGCGCCCGGCCCGAGCGGCCCGGAGAAGCGGCCGGCGCCGCCGGTCGGCAGCACGTGGTTGGAGCCGGCCACGTAGTCCCCAAAGGCGGTCGCGCCGGTCGCGCCGACGAAGACGCAGCCGGCGGTGCGGACCCGGTCGGCGAGCGGCTCGGGGGAGGCGACCATCAGTTGCAGGTGCTCGGGGGCGAAGGCGTTGGCGAGCTCGACGGCCGCGTCGAGGTCGGGGACGACGGCCAGCGCCAGCGGCGCCTCCTCCACCCCGAAGCGGCTCGCGGCGCCCTCGCAGCAGTCGGCGAGCCGGGCGAGGACCGCCTCCTCGGTCGCCACCGCGAGCAGCGCCCCGCCAGCCCCGTGCTCGGCCTGCGCACATAGGTCGAGCGCGGCCCACTCGGGATCGGTCTCCTCGTCGGCGATCAGCATCAGCTCCGACGGTCCCGCCAGCGAGTCGATGCCGACGGTCCCGTAGACGGAACGCTTGGCCTCGCGGACCCAGGCGTTCCCGGGGCCGGCGATCACGTCCACCGGCGCGATGCTCTCGGTGCCATGGGCGAGAGCGAAGATCGCCTGGGCGCCGCCCATCGCGTAGATCTCGTCCACCTCGCAGAGCGCCGCCGCGGCGAGGACGAGCGCGTGGAGGCTGCCGTCCGGGCCGGGCGGCGTCGCCAGGACAACCCGCTCGACGCCGGCGACCCTCGCCGGCACCGCGCACATCACAACGCTCGACGGGTAGGCGGCCCGGCCGCCCGGCGCGTAGACGCCGGCGGCGCCGACCGGCACCTCGCGCACGCTGACGAGCTGCCCCTGCGGCAGCTCCAGCTCGCGCGCCTCGCGCGCCATCTGCAGCTCGGCCACCGCGCGGACGTTGGCGGCGGCGAGCTCCAGCGACTCGCGCAGCCCCGAGTCGAGGTCCCGCAGGGCGCGGTCCGCCGCCTCCCGCTCGACGCGCAGCGAGGTCAGCGGCGCCTCGGTCGCGTCGAAGCGCGCCGTCAGCTCCAGCACCGCCTCGTCGCCCCGCTCGCGCACCTCGCGCTCGATCGGCGCCACGTCCACCGCCGGGGCCGCCTCCGCGGTCCACTCGCGCACCGCGTTCGCGGTCTGGTTGGCCCCCGCCCACTCGAACCGGCGCGGCCTCATCCCGCCGTCGCTTCCCGCAGCCTCTCCATCAGCGCATCGACCTCGGCGGCGCGCAGCTTGTGGGCGACGCGGTTGGCGACGAAGCGGGCCGTGCACTCGACTATCTCCTCGCGCACCTCGAGGTCGTTCTCCTCCAGGGTGCGGCCGGTCGCGACCAGGTCGACGATCCCGTCGGCCAGCCCGATCAGCGGCGCCAGCTCGATCGAGCCCTTGACCTCGATCACCTCGACCTGGCGGCCGGTCGCCTCGAAGTGGCGCTCGGCGATCCGCGGGTACTTGGTCGCGATTCGCATCATCCCCAGCCGCCGCTGCGATTCGCCCAGCTTGGCGTCGCCCTTGCGGCCGGCCAGCACCATGCGGCAGCGGCCGTAGCCGAGGTCAAGCAGCTCGTAGACGACCCGGTCGGCCTGCTCGAGGATGACGTCCTTGCCGGTGATGCCGACGTCCGCGGCGCCGGCCTCGACGTAGGTCGGCACGTCGGACGGACGCATCGTGACCAGGGTGACCTCCTCGCCGGGGAAGATCAGCGCCCGCGACTCGCCGCGGACCGCCGCGGTGTCGACGCCGGCGGCGTCGAGCGCGTCGAGCGTTTCGCCGAGCAGGGCGCCGCGCGGCACGGCGATCTTGAGCGGCTCTTCTCCGCTGGGGCGGCCGGCGCTCATCGCTCCCCCCTCCGCGACTCCTCCTCGAGCTGGGCGAGGTGCACCCGCTCCACGTAAAGGGCAAAGCCAGCCGCCGGCAGGTCGACGCCGAAGCGCCGCAGCAGGCCGTCGTAGCGGCCGCCGCCGCCGAGCACGTGGCCGAGCGCCGGGTCGTAGACCTCGAGGATCGCGCCGCTGTAGTAGCCGAGGTCGCGCAGCAGCCCGAGGTCGATCCGCACCCGGTCGGCGACGCCGCGCGCCTCCAGTGCCTCGTAGGTCTCGCCGAGCCGAGCGGTGGCGCGGTCGACCGCGTCGCCGCCGATTCCCCGCGCCCGCTCCAGGACCTCCTTGCCGCCGCGCAACTGCGAGAGCGCCAGGCAGGTGGCCGCCTGCTCGGAGCCGATCCCGTCCACTTCTTCGAGCGCCGCCTCCAGCCCGACGAGATCGTGTGCCGCGAGCCGCTGCAGGACGCCTTCGCGTGTCTCCTCGTCCTCGACCCCGAGCTCGGAGAGCAGCTGCCGGTAGAGGTCCGCGTCGCCGAGCCCGATCACGGCGCGGTCGAGCCCGGCCGCGTCGAGCGCCGCCGTCAGCATCTCGATCACCTCGACCGTCCCCCCCGGGGCGGGCGCGCCGATCAGCTCGATCCCGGCCTGGGTGAACTCGCGCATCTGGCCGCGCTGGGGCCGCACCGCCCTGTAGGCGTTGGCGAGATAGGAGAACCGCAGCGGCGGCTCGGCGCTGGCGAAGCGGCTGGCGACGAGGCGCGCGATCGGCACCGTCATGTCGGTCCGCAGCGCCAAGAGGTCGCCGCGCTCGTCGAAGAAGCGGTAGGCGGTGGCGGCGGTCCTGCCGTCCCCGCGCGCGAGCACCTCGTCGTACTCGATCGCCGGGGTCGCGACCTGCCCGTAGCCGCGCGTCTCGAAAACGTCGAGCAGGGCCAGCTCGAGCCTGCGCAGCTCGCGCATCTCGTCGGGCAAAATGTCCCGAGTACCTGGTGGAATCGGGTGAATCATCCGCTTGACCTTACGGAAGCGGCGCGCGAAGTTCCGCTACGCGGGAACGCCTGACGAGACGCGTTCAATGCGCGCGCCCAGCCCGCGCAGGCGCTCGTCGATTGCCTCGTAGCCGCGGTCGATCTGGCGGATGTTGCCGATCTCCGAGACGCCGTCGGCGGCGAGGGCGGCGATGAGCATCGCCATGCCGGCCCGGATGTCGGGGCTCTCGACGCGTTCGCCGTGAAGACGGCTCGGACCGCTGACGATCGCCCGGTGGGGATCGCAGAGCGTGATCCGAGCGCCCATCGCGACCAGCTTGTCGACGAAGAAGAGGCGGTTCTCGAACATCTTCTCGAAGATCAGGATCTCGCCCTCGGCCTGCGTCGCCAGGGCAAGGGCGATCGAGGTGAGGTCGGCCGGGAAGGCGGGCCAGGGGCCGTCCTCGATCTTGGGGATGGCGTCCCCGACGTCGGTCTTCACCCGCAGCCGCTGCTCGGGAGGGACGACCACGTCGCTGCCTTCGATCTCGGACTGGAGGCCGAGGCGGCGGAACTGGCGGCGCACGACGAGCAGGTCGGCGGGCTCGACGTCGCGCACTCGCAGGTCGCCGCCGGTCGCAGCGGCGAGGGCCATGAAGCTGCCCACCTCGATGTGGTCCGGTGAGATCGTGTGCTCTGCGCCGCCGAGGCGGTCGCGGCCGTGCACGGTCAAGACGTTCGAGCCGATCCCGTCTATCTGCGCACCCATCTTGCTCAGCAGCCGGGCGAGGTCCTGGACGTGCGGCTCGCAGGCGGCGTTGCCGATCGTCGTCGGGCCGGGCGTCAGGGCGGCGGCCATCAGGGCGTTCTCGGTGCCCATCACGGACGGCTCGTCCATGAAGATCGAGCAGGCGCGGAGACCTCCGGATGGGGCCGTCAGCTCGATCCAGCGGTCACCGTCGACGCGGGCGCCGAGGTCGGCGAAGGCGTCGAGGTGGGCGTCGAGGCGGCGCCGGCCGATGAAGTCGCCGCCGGGTGGCGGCATGCGCGCCTCGCCGAAGCGGGCGAGCAACGGCCCCGCGAGCAGGAAGGAGGCGCGGATCTTTTCGGAGAGCTCCTCGTCGACCGCCACGTCGGAGACCCCGGCGGCGCGCAGCCGCAGGCTGTTGTCCCCCACCCAGGCGGTTTCGACCCCGAGCCGCTCCAGCAGGGCGACCTGCGCCTCGGTGTCGCGGATCCGCGGCACACGGTGCAACAGCAGCTCCTCTTCGGTCAGCAGGCAGGCGGCGAGGATCGGCAGCGCGGCGTTCTTGTTGCCGGCGGCGACGACCTCGCCGGAGAGGGGCACGCCCCCCTCGATCACGAACTTTTCCATCAGATCCGCACGCCTGCTCGTTCCGCGCTCATGGCGGCTAGGGTAACGGCCGCGATGGGACGGAAGACGGAGATCGCGATCGGGCTGGTCCTCGTCCTGGCCGTCCTGCTCGGCCTCAACGCGCTGGTGACCGGAGCCGAAACGAAGTCGGCCGAGACGACCCAGCCGGACGGGCGGATCCTGGGCCTGCGGGGTGGCGCCCTCCAGGTGGTCGAGCGCGGCCCGCGGGAGGCGCCGCCGATCGTGCTCGTCCACTGCTTCACCTGCGCGATCGACTGGTGGGATGGGATGATCCCGCGGCTGGAA
>DASWMG010000226.1:0-3166 GCA_036399875.1 Solirubrobacterales bacterium | reverse complement strand
CTGCCGCTCGAAAGCGCGATCTCGGTCGTGACGAGCGCGGAGCTACGAGCCGGCATCCTCGCGGCGGACGGCATCACCGAGCGGGACCGCCGGATCGCGACCTGGGAGGCGTCGCGGCAGTTCGCCTCGCTGCCGATCACCGGTGCGGTCGCCGGTGCCTGGAGCCAGATGCGGGCCTACCTGGCGGCATCGGGCCGGCGGGTGAGAATCAACGACGCATGGATCGCAGCCACGGCGGCCGCCTACGACATGCCAATCCTCACTCAAGACACCGACTTCGATGCGGTCAACGGCGTCGCTGGCCTCACCGTGATCCCGGTCTGAGCGAGCGGTCAGCTCGCCCGCCGTCAGCTGCGCAGCGCTTCCAGCCGCTCGAAGATCTCGGGCAGATGGGTGAGGTAGGCGCGCTCGTCGAAGACCGCGTCCAGGTCGAGCTGGGGCGCCGCCTCGCCGAGCAGCTCGCGGAAGTGGGTGCCGCTGTCCCAGGCGCGCTGGGCGTTCTCCTGGACGACGCGGTAGGCGTCGTCGCGCGTCATGCCGGAGTCGACCAGCGCGGTCAGGGCGCGCTGGCTGAAGAGGGCGCCGTGGGTCAGCTCAAGGTTCTCGCGCATCCGCTCGGCGCGGACGTTCATGCCGGAGGCGACCCCCGCGGCGAGGTTCTGCATGTAGTCGAGCGCCGTCGTCGCGTCGGGCAGGATCACCCGCTCGGCGCCGGAGTGGGAGATGTCGCGCTCGTGCCAGAGCGCGATGTTCTCCAGCCCCGCCTGGGCGTAGCCGCGCAGCACGCGCGCCAGGCCGGTGATCCGCTCGGTGCGGATCGGGTTGCGCTTGTGCGGCATCGCCGAGGAGCCCTTCTGGGCGCCGGAGGCGAACGGCTCCTCGACCTCGCGCACCTCCGTGCGCTGCAGGTTGCGGACCTCGGTCGCGAAGCGCTCCAGGCCGCCGCCGGCGACGGCGATCCGCGCCGTCAGCACGGCGTGGCGGTCGCGGGGGATCACCTGCGTCGCCACGTCCTCGCGCCGCAGTCCGAGCCGCTCCATCACCCGCGCCTCGACCGCCGGCGGCACCGAGGCGTAGGTGCCGACCGCGCCCGAGAGCTTCCCGAAGCCGAGCTGCTCGAAGGCGTCCTGCAGCCGCGTCAGGTTGCGGTCGGCCTCGAAGGCGAAGCCCGCCAGCCGCAGCCCGAAGGTCGTCGGCTCGGCGTGGACGCCGTGGGTGCGGCCGACGCAGACGGTGTCGCGATGCTCCAGCGCCCGCTCGACCAGCGCGTCGCGGTAGGCGCGGGCACTGGCGAGGACGATCTCGCCAGCGGCGCGAAGCTGCAGCGCCAGCGCCGTGTCGAGCACGTCGGAGGACGTCAGCCCATAGTGGACCCAGCGTCCGTGCTCGCCGACCGACTCGGCGACGACATCTACGAAGGCGGCGACGTCGTGGTCGGTCACCTTCTCGCGCTCGTTGACCGCCTCGACCGTGAACGCCGCCCGCTCGCGGCAGGCCTCCGCGGCCTCCTGCGGCACCGTCCCCTCCTCGGCCCACGCCTCCGTCGCCGCCAGCTCCACCTCCAGCCAGGTCTCCAGCTTGCGCTGCTGCGACCAGACCTCGCCCATCTCGGGGCGGGTGTAACGGGAGATCACCGCTTACCTCCCGAAGAGAGGCGCTCCCCTTCCCCGTCTCTCGGGCGGGTGGCACGGCGGCGGGGGACCCCCATAGCGCAGGGCGCGCGAAGCGCGTCCGAGCACATGGGGGAGGGCCGCCGTGACAGGACCCGCCCGCCGCGAGGAAGGGCAAGGCTCACGAGTTGATGATCCGCGTCGCCAGCACGGCGGCGTTTTTCGCCCCGTCGATCGCCACGCAGGCAACCGGAATCCCCGGCGGCATCTGCACCGCCGAGAGCAGGGCGTCGAGCCCACCCAGCGACTTGCCGAGGATCGGCACGCCGATCACCGGCAGGTCGGTGTGGGCGGCGGCGACGCCGGGGAGCGCCGCCGACATGCCGGCGCCGGCGATCAGGACCCGCAGGCCGCGGATGCGCGCGTTGTGGCAGTACTCGCGGACCAGCTCGGGGTCGCGGTGGGCGCTCATCACGCGCACCTCGTAGCGAATGCCCGCTTCCTCGAGCGCCTTCCCGGCCGGCTCCATCTTGGGCTTGTCGTTTTTCGACCCCATGATGATCCCGACCAGCGGCTCGTCCACCTCGATCTCTTTGAAGGCCTCCTCGACCGCCGGCATCGCGGTCGCTCCGGTCGACGCGGGGGTGCCGGTGGGCTGCGGGTCCTCTGAGATCTCGCTCATCCTCTTCCTCTCGGTTCGTCAGTGGCTGGGTACGCGCTCCACCGCTCGGGCGGCGATGTCGGAGCGGATCTGCATCCCCTCGAAGGAGATGCGGCGGGCGGCATCGTACGCGCGATCGCGCGCCTCCGCAGGAGAGGTGCCGAGCGCGGTCACGTTGAGCACGCGCCCGCCCGCGGTGACGATCTCTCCATCGCGCTCGGCGGTGCCGGCGTGGGTCACCTCGGCCAGCACTCCCGCATCCTCGAGGCCGTGGATTACGTCGCCCTTTGACGACGACTCTGGGTACCCCGCCGAGGCGAGGACCACCGTCACCGCCCAGTCGTCGACGAAGTCCGCGCTCGCCCCCGCCAGGCCGCCCGGCTCGCGCGCCGCCAGGCAGAGGTCGACCAGGTCGGTGCGCAGGCGCGGCAGCACCGCCTGCGTCTCGGGGTCGCCGAAGCGGGTGTTGAACTCGAGCACCTTGGGCCCGTCGGCGCCGATCATCAGCCCGGCGTAGAGGACGCCGTGGAAGGGCGTGCCGCGCCGTCGCATCGCCTCGACCACCGGCCGGTGGACCGCGTCGACGATCTCCTCGACCTCGCCGGCGCCGAAGCCGGGGACGGGGGAGTAGCTGCCCATGCCGCCGGTGTTCGGGCCGCGGTCGCCGTCATAGATCCGCTTGTAGTCCTGGGCGGGCGCCAGGGGTACCACGTTCTCGCCGTCGCAGAGGGCGAGCAGCGAGAGCTCCTCGCCCTCGAGGAACTCCTCGAGCACGACCTCGGTCTCGCCGAAGCGCTGCTCGGAGAAAAAGACCCCGGCGGCATCGCGCGCGGCCTCCTCGTCCTCGCAGATGATCACGCCCTTGCCCGCGGCCAGCCCGTCGGCCTTCAACACG
>DASWMG010000225.1:0-1591 GCA_036399875.1 Solirubrobacterales bacterium | reverse complement strand
GCTCCTGCAGCTCGCCCATCTCCGTCTCCAGCGTGGGCTGGTAGCCCACCGCCGAGGGCATCCGGCCGAGCAGCGCCGAGACCTCGGATCCCGCCTGAACGAAGCGGAAGATGTTGTCGATGAAGAGCAGCACGTCCTGGCCGCCCTGCTCGCGGAAGTATTCGGCCATCGTCAGCCCGGAGAGGGCGACGCGCAGGCGAGCGCCCGGGGGCTCGTTCATCTGGCCGAAGACGAGCATGGTTTTGTCGATCACGCCCGACTCTTTCATCTCGAGCCAGAGGTCGTTCCCCTCTCGGGAGCGCTCGCCGACGCCGCAGAAGGCGGAGAGGCCTTCGTGCTCCTCGGCGATCGAGCGGATCAGCTCCTGAATCAGAACGGTCTTGCCGACGCCGGCGCCGCCGAACAGCCCGACCTTGCCGCCCTTGGCGTAGGGCGCGAGCAGGTCGATGACCTTGATCCCGGTCTCGAGGATCTCCTGGGTCGGAGCGAGCTCGGAAGCCTGGGGCGCGGGGCGGTGGATCGGCCAACGCTCCTCCGCTTCCACCGGCTCGCCGAGGTCGATCGGCTCGCCGAGCAGGTTGAAGATGCGGCCGAGGGTCGCGTCGCCGACCGGGACCGAGATCGGGCCGCCGGTGTCGACCACCTTGTCGCCGCGGCGCAGGCCGTCGGTGGCGTCCATCGCCACCGTGCGCACCCGGTCGTCGCCGAGGTGCTGCTGGACCTCGCAAACCAGCTCGCTCGACTCGCCGTCGCCGCCGCCTGCCATCTCGATCTTCACCGCCGAGTAGATCTCCGGCAGCTTGTCGGGGAAGACCGCGTCGACGACGACGCCGGTCACCTCCTCGACGCGTCCCACATTCGTTCCGTTGTTGCTCTCAGCCATTGGTTCCTTTTCCTCGTTCGAAGTCTTTACCCGAGCGCCTCGGCGCCGGCGACAACCTCCAAGATCTCCTGCGTGATCTCCGCCTGCCTGGCCCGGTTCATCTCCAGGGTCAGGTCGCCCATCATCGTCTCCGCGTTCTCGGCGGCGTTGCGCATCGCGGTCATCCGCGCCCCCAACTCGGAGGCGGCCGACTCGAGCAGCGCCCGGTAGACCGAGATGTTCACGTACTCGGGGATCAGCTGGGCGAGCAAGAGCTCGGCGTCGGGCTCGTATTCCCACGTGGACCGGCCGTGGGCTTTTTCGATCTCGGTCTCCTCGGCGCTCTCCTCTTCGTCGGAGACGCCCTCGCCGATCACCTCGGCCTGCTGCATCGGCAGCAGGGTCTGTCGCCAGACGTGCTGGGTCAGCGGTGAGACGTAGCGGTTGTAGACGAGCTCGACCCGGTCGACGTCACCGTCGACGTAGCGGGCGGTCAGCTCCTCGCCGATCTCGCGCGCGTTGGCAAAGGCGGGACGGTCGGTGAAGCCGACGTAGGAGCCGGCGAGCTCCTGCTTGCGGAAGGTGAGCGCCGAGACGCCCTTGCGGCCGACGGCCGAGTAGGAGGTCTCGATTCCGTCCTCACGCAGCTCTTTGCCGAGCCGCATCCCGTCGCGGATGATGTTGGTGTTGAAGGCGCCGGCGAGGCCGCGGTCGCCGGTGACGAGCACG
>DASWMG010000224.1:0-2947 GCA_036399875.1 Solirubrobacterales bacterium | reverse complement strand
CTTCGCGGCGATCGAGGCCGAACAGCCGCGCCCGCGCCGCGCCCTCTGGATGCGCGTCGCCGGCGACGCCAAGGACCTGACCCTGCTGGCGCTCGCCTGGCGCGGCAGGCGGGCCAGTGCGCCGCGCCTCGCCGGTGCGATCGCCAACGTCGCCGGCATCGCCGCCCTCGACGCCTATGCAGCGGCGCGCGCCGGCCGCGCACCCGAGAACGAACGGACCGAGGAGGAACCGATGCACGTCAAGGCCGCGATCACGGTGCGCAAGCCGCGCGAGGAGGTCTACCGCTTCTGGCGCGACCTCGAGAACCTGCCCAGCTTCATGAACCACGTCGAGTCGATCGAGGGCAACGGCAACGGCCGCAGCCACTGGAGGGTTAAGGCCCCCGCCGGCACCCATGTCGAGTGGGACGCCGAGGTGGTCGAAGACCGCCCCGGCGAGGCGCTCGTCTGGCGGGCGGTCGAGGGCTCCGGCGTCCAGAACGCCGGCGCCGTGCGCTTCGTCGACGCGCCCCGCGACCAGGGCACCGAGGTCCACGTCGAGTTCGACTACGGCGCCCCCGGCGGCCGGCTCGGCGAGGCGGTCGCGAAGCTGTTCGGCGAGGAGCCGACCCAGCAGGCCAAGGACGACCTGCGCCGCTTCAAGCAGGTGCTGGAGACCGGCTTCGTCGTCCGCAGCGAGGGCAGCCCCGAGGGCTCGACCGCGCGCCGGCACCTCAAGCAGCGGCCGGGGCAGCCGGTCGAGGAAGGTGGCCCGGGGGAACAGGAGCCGAAGCCGTCGATCGAAAGGGCGCCGTCAGTCGAGGAAGCACCCTCCGCCGAGGAAGGAGACCGATCGTGAAGGCCACCGTCTACAGCGGCCGCAACAGCGTCGAGGTCCAGGAGGTCCCCGACCCCAAGATCCTCAACTCGCGCGATGCGATCGTGAAGATCACCTCGACCGCGATCTGCGGCTCCGACCTCCACCTCTACGACGGCTACGTGCCGATGGTGAAGAAGGGCGACGTCTTCGGCCACGAGTTCATGGGCGAAGTGACCGACGTCGGCGCCGACGTCGAGAACCTGAAGGCGGGCGACCGGGTCGTCGTCCCCTTCCCGATCGCCTGCGGCGCCTGCAACGCCTGCCAGTCACAGCTCTACTCGCTCTGCGAGAACTCCAACCCCAACGCCGGCCGCGCCGAGAAGCTCTGGGGCCACTCGATCGCCGGCGTCTTCGGCTACTCGCACATCCTCGGCGGCTATCCGGGTGGTCAGGCGGAGGCGGCGCGCGTCCCCTTCGCCGATGTCGGGCCGCTGAAGCTCGAGACCGACCTGCCCGACGAGGAAGTGCTCTTCCTCTCCGATGTGCTGCCGACCGGCTACATGGGCGCCGAGATGTGCGACATCGAAGCGGGCGACATCGTCGCGGTCTGGGGCGCCGGCCCGGTCGGGCTCTTCGCCGCCGCCAGCGCCAAGATGCTCGGCGCCGAGCGCGTGATCGTCATCGACCGCTTCGACTACCGGCTGCGCAAAGCGCTGAGCGGCGCCGGTGCCACCGACGTCATCAACTACGAAGAGCAGCCTGACGTGGTCGAGGAGCTGAAGGAGATCACCGCCGGCCGCGGCCCCGACGCCTGCATCGACGCGGTCGGGCTCGAGGCGCACCACGCCCACGGCATGGTCCACGCCTACGACCGGGTCAAGCAGGCGACGCGGATGGAGACCGAGCGGCCGCACGCCCTGCGCGAGGCGATCCTCGCCTGCCGCAACGGCGGCGTCGTCTCCGTCGTCGGCGTCTACGGCGGCTTCCTCGACAAGTTCCCGATGGGCGCGGTGATCAACCGGGGCCTCACCATCCGCGCCGGCCAGTGCCACGTCCACAAATACATGCGGCCGCTGCTGGAGCGGATCGAGGCGGGCGAGATCGACCCCAGCTTCGTGATCAGCCACCGGATGGGACTCGACGACGTGTCGGAGGGCTACGAGACCTTCAAGCACAAGCAGGACGACTGCACCAAGGTTGTCCTCAAGCCGTAACCGACATTGACCACCCTCTGGTGTGGTCAATGTCGGATGCGCGTCGCGTCAGCCGGTCGGTTCGCGGCTGAGGCCGCGCTGCGCCTCTTTCGCCTGGCGCACGTAGGAGCAGACTTCCTCGGTCGTGTCGGCGATGTGGAGGAGGTCGAGATCGGGAGGCGAGATCAGGCCGCCGTCGTCGAGGCGGTCGTCCACCCACTCGCGCAGCGGTCCCCAGAACTCGGAGTCGACCAGGATCGTCGGGAAGTGCTGGATCCGTTCGGTCTGGATCAGGGTCAGGCTCTCGAAGAGCTCGTCCAGCGTGCCGAAGCCGCCCGGGAAGCAGACGAAGGCGCGCGCGTAGCGCACGAACATCAGCTTGCGGGCGAAGAAGTAGTGGAAGTCGACCTGGCGATTGACGAAGCGGTTGGTGACCTGCTCGTGCGGCAGCTCGATCGTCAGCCCGACGGAGAGGCCGCCGGCTTCGTCGGCGCCCCGGTTGGCGGCCTCCATCAGGCCGGGGCCGCCGCCGGTGATCACGGTGAAGTCCTCGCGGGCGAGGCAGGCGGCGGTGTCGCGGCAGAGCTCGTACCAGCGGTGGTCTTCCCTCACCCGCGCCGAGCCGAAGATCGAGACGCCGTCATGGACGTCGCGCAGCGCGTCGAAACCCTTGTCGATCTCGGCGCCGATCCGCGCGACCCGTTTCTCGTCTTCCTCCTCGACGTCGCAGGGCGAGCACAGCAGCTCTTCGTCGCGCTTGGCGCCCTTCGTGCTGTGCTCGACTTCGGTCATCGGTTCGGTAGAAGCGCTGATACCCCGTTCGCGACGCGACTACGCGAGTCCCCCGGCGCCGCGCCTCAGCGGCCGGTGGCCGAGAAGTGCTGGTAGTCCTTCGGCCAAGGCCAGTCGCCGCCCCACTCCCAGCCGGCGGCGGCGAAGGCGCGGACCACGGGAC
>DASWMG010000223.1:0-17528 GCA_036399875.1 Solirubrobacterales bacterium | reverse complement strand
CACCTCCAACCCGGCCCGCCAGGACGCCGAACGGGTCGCCCGCGCGGCGGGGCCGGGCTGGGATGCGCCCTTCGTCGTGGTCGTCGCCGCCGAGCAGGGACAGATCACCGACGAGCGGCGGCTGGCTGCGCTGACTCGCTGGCAGCGAAGGATCGCCAACGACCGCGGCGTGCAGGCGGTGATCGGCCCGGGCCAGGTCAAGTCGAGGGTGGAGCCGCTGCAGGAGGGCGGCGAAGACCTGCTCGCCGGGCGGGGGGAAGCCGACCCCGAGCGGTTCAAGCGGTTGGGCGAGCGCCTCGGGGGGGCCACGGAGGGAGTCGCGCAACTGCGCAGCGGGCTGGAGAAGGCCAGCTACGGCGCCGGCCTCCTCGCCACCGGCTCGGGCCGGGCCGGCGCGGGCGCCGAACAGATCGAAGGGGGTCTGGAAAGGGCGGCGTCAGGCGCCGGGCGGGCGGTGGGGGCGCTCGACCGGATCGCGGACGGCAACAGAAAGGTGGCCGACGGGCAGCGCCAGGCGCAACTGGGGGCGCTCTCGATCGAAGGCAACGCGGGGGAACTCTTGAGCCGCCTCCGCGACAACGCCCTGGAGCAGGCGCGCAACCTGCGCGGCGAGCTGCGGCGGCGGGCCAGCGCCGACCCGACCCTCGCCGAGGAGGCGCGCGAAGCGGAGCGACTGGTGGAAAGCCTCGCGATTTCGCGCAACGGGGCCCAGCGCATCCGGGGCCTGGCCTCGCAGCTACGCCAGGGGCAGGGACGGCTGGCCGACGGCAGCGCCCGGCTGGCAAAGGGAGCGCAGCGCCTCTCCAGCGCGGCGGGCAGCCTTCCGCAGGGCCTCGAACGGCTGCGCGACGGGACCGCCCGCCTGGTCGAAGGCCTGGAGCAGCTCCGCGGCGGTGCCGACACGCTCGAACAGCGCCTCGCCGAAGGGTTCCAGCGCTCGCGGCCGCTGCAGACCGGGCTGCGCCGCGCCAACGTCCGGGTCACCGTCAGCGCCAAGCGCTTCGAGCGGCGGGTCGGCCGCCTGCGGCGCTCCTCGCCGGGGATCTTCGAGTCGGGCTACTTCGTCCTCTCGGCTCTGGAGGGGGCGCCGGACGAGGAACGCAAGAAGGTCGGTGAGATCATCGACCTCGAGAGCGGCGGGCAGGCCGCCCAGATGGTCGTCATCCCCCGCTTCACCTTCAACACGCCGGGCTCGATCGCGCTCAACGAGCGGCTCAAGGACGACGCCGCCGCCCTCGGCAGGGAGGCGAACGCCACTACCGGCGTGACGGGCAGCGCCGCCGAGCTGATCGACTACACCGGCGCGATCGAGGAGCGCATCCCGGTGCTGGTGGCGGTCATCTCGCTCGCCACCTTCCTGATCATGGTGATGATCCTGCGCGCGATCCCGCTGGCCGCGATCGCCGTCGTCCTCAACCTGGTCACGGTCGCGGTCGCCTTCGGCGTGCTGACCCTGCTCTTCGAGGTGCCGGAGGGGTGGCCGCTCGGCGGCCGCACCTACGTCGACGCGATCGGCGCGGCGGGGATCTTCGGGATCGTCTTCGGGCTCTCGATCGACTACGCGGTCTTTCTCTTGATGAGGATGCGCGAGCACTACGAGAACGGCGCCTCCAATCGCGAGGCGATCGCCTTCGGGCTCGAGCGCACGGCAAAGGTCGTGACCGGCGCCGCGGCGATCATGACCGCCGTCTTCGTCGCCTTCGCGGGGGCGCCGCTGGCGACCGTCAGCCAGCTCGGGATCGGCCTCACCGTCGCCGTCCTGCTCGACGCCACCGTGATCCGCATCGTGCTGCTGCCAGCCCTGATGCTGCTCTTCGGCGACCGGGTCTGGTGGCTGCCGCGCTGGCTCGACCGGGCGCTGCCCGAAATCGATCTTCACGGCTCTCGGGCGGGTTAGGGGAAACGACACTGCGATATAAAAACTCGTGTATTTTTGCCGAAGCCGGGGTGGCAGGGGACCCGCTGGCACGGCATGATGCCCGCGGTAATGAGACAGGAGGAGGGAACGTGAAAAGCCAGGGAAGCAAGTGGTCGAAGCTGAGTGGGGCGTTGCTGCTGGCGCTGGTCGTCGCGGTGCCGATCGCGGGAGCGATCGAACCGGATCCGACGCGACCCGAATACGTCGCCGCGGTCGAGCCGATCTGCAAGGCGAACACTGAAGCTAACTCCCGCATTCTCGAGGGCGTCAAAGAGCAGGTCAAAAGAGGCGATCTAGGGCCTGCCGGCCGTCGCTTCATTCGCGCCGCGACCGCCCTGGGCAAATCGGTTCGGCAGATCGCCGCTGTGCCGAGGCCGAGCGCCGATGCGGCCAAGCTCGAAAAGTGGATCGGCTACCTGAAGCAGGAGAAGACCTACCTGCAGAAGATCGGCAAGGCGCTCAAGACCGGTGACAAATTCCAGGCGCAGAAGTACGCGGTGCAGCTCAACCGCAACAACAACCGCGCCAACAACACGGTAATCAGCTTCGGCTTCAACCATTGCCGGATCGACTCGTCGAAATTCCTCTAGGTGCGGCTCCGTAGGCTCATTGGGGCCGTCTTGGTCGCGATGCTCGGCACCGTCGTGGTCGCGCAGGCGGAGGTGCAGCAGGAAGGCAACCTGATCGTCAGCTTCGACGGCGGGATCTCCCCGCGCACGCTGCCGCGAGTCGGCACGGCCCCGGTCGCGGTCTCGGTCGAAACCGGGATCAAATCCTCCGACGGGACCGATCCGCCGCCGCAGCTGCGCTCGATCTCGATCGGGATCAACCGTGAGGGGAAGATCTTCGACCGGGGCCTGCCGACCTGCCGGGTGCGCGAGATCCAGCCGACGACGATCCGGGCGGCTCGCCGGATATGCGGGGGGGCGATCGTCGGCAGTGGCCACGTCCAGGTCCGGGTGCACCTGACCAACCAACCGCCCTTCACCTTCACAGGGCCACTGCTGGCCTTCCACGCCGAGCGCTCCGGGGGCAAGCGCCGCATCCTCGCGCAGGTCTACGGGGTAAGACCGCCCTCCGCGTTCATCCTGAGCTTCAAGATCCTCGAGCGCAAGGGGACCTTCGGCACTTTGATTCGCACCGCCCTCCCAGCGCCGGCCCGCAAATGGGCGTACGTGACCGGATTCGACATGCGGCTGAAACGCATCTACACCTACAAGGGCCGCAGGCATAGCTTCGTCAACGCCGGCTGCGCCGCCCCGGCCGGATTCCCGGGAGCCGTCTACCCCTTCGCGAAAGCGAGCTTCGAGTTCGCGGACGGGCGGCGAATGACCTCGACCCTCATCCGCGACTGCAAGGTCCGGTAGTGGGGGCGCTGCGCGCGCTTGCCAATCGGCTTCGCGGCGAGGAGACGCCGATCTCGCCGCACGTCGTCGAGCCGGATGAGAGGGCGGACCTTTCGGTGGGGGAGGAGTACGCGCCGGTGGTCGAGTCGGTGCGCGAGGGCTACCTGCTCCACTACGGCGAGTCGCGCCTTCTCGCCGGCCACGACGCCGACCTGGGGCTGCTCGCCGGCGATTACCTCTACGCGCTCGGGATCGAACGGCTGGCGGCGCGCGGCGACGCCAGGGCGGTGGGCGTGTTGGCCGAGCTGATCGGCCGCTGCGCCCAGCTCCACGCCGAGGGCCGCGAGGCCGAGGCGCCGGCGCTGTGGCGGGACGCCGTGGCGTCGCTTGGCGCCTAGCTAGCCGAGCACCTCGCGCAGCGCGGCGTCAGCCGCTTCGAGAGTGCGATCGATGCTCCTCTCGTCGTGGGCCAGCGAGACGAACCACGCCTCGAACTGCGAGGGGGGCGGGTAGACGCCGCGTTCCAACATCGCGCGGCAGAAGCGGGCGTGCGCCTCCAGGTCACAGGCTGAGGCGGCGACGAAGTCGCGGACCGGGTCAGCGCTGAAGAAGAGCGTGACCAGGCCGGGGACCGCGGCGACCTGGAGGGGCCGGTCGGCGGCCAGCCCGCGGAGGCCGTCGGCGAGCTGATCGGTCAGGGCGCCCAGCCGCTCGTAGGCCGCCGGGTCGAGCTGGCGCAGCGTCGCCAGGCCGGCGGCAACCGCGAGCGGGTTGCCCGAGAGGGTTCCCGCCTGGTAGACGTCGCCGGCCGGGGCGACCCGCTCCATCGCCTCGCGCGATCCCCCGAAGGCGGCGGCGGGCAGGCCGCCGCCGAGCACCTTGCCCATCACGGTCAGATCCGGTTCGACCCCGAAGAGCTCCTGGGCGCCGGCGCGGGCGACGCGAAAGCCGGTGATCACCTCGTCGAAGATCAGCAACGCGCCGGCGTCGCGGGTCGCCTCGCGCAGGAAGGCGAGGAAGCCGTCCCCGGGAGGGACCACACCCATGTTGGCGGCGACCGGCTCGGCCAGGAGCGCCGCCACCTCATGGTCGTCCAGCGCCCGCGCGACCGCCTCGCGGTCGTTCCAGGGGACGACGACCGTTCCCGCCGCCTGGGCGACAGTGACCCCGGGCGTGGCCGGCACCGCCAGCGTCGCCAAGCCCGAGCCGGCCTCGGCCAAGAGGCCGTCGGAGTGGCCGTGGTAGGCGCCGGCGAACTTGACCACGGTCTCGCGGCCCGTGATCGCGCGGGCGAGCCGCACGGCGCCCATCGCCGCCTCGGTGCCGGAGCTCGTCATGCGCAGCATCTCGACCGACGGAACCCGGGCGGCGACCTCCTCGGCCAGCTCGACCTCCCCCCCGGTCGCGGCGCCGTAGCTGGTGCCGCGACCGGCCGCCTCGGTCACCGCGGAGACCACGGCCGGATGCGCGTGGCCGAGGATCAGCGGCCCCCAGGACCCGACCCAGTCGAGGTAGCGGTTGCCGTCGACGTCGACCAGCTCGGCCCCCTCCCCTCGCTCTATGAAGATCGGGTCCCGCCCGATCTGGCGCATCGCCCGCACCGGCGAGTTGACCCCGCCCGGAAGGACCTTCAGCGCGCGGCCGTAGAGGTCGGCCGAGCGCTCGCCGCTAGGAATGCTCGGCCTCCCAGGCGGCGTAGTCCTCGGTGAAGTAATGGAGGCGGATCTTCTTGTACTCGGTCGAGGAGTAGAGGGTGGCGCGATCGCCGGGACCCATCCCGCACTCCGCCGCGATCGAGTCGAGGATCGCGTCGCACTCCTCCTTCGAGCGACCGTGCGCCATCGTGAAGACGCTGTAGGGCCAGTCCTCGTAGGTCGGTCGCTGGTAGCAGTGGGAGATGCCGCGGAACGCCGCCATGCGGCGGCCGGTCTCGAGGATCTCGTCCTCGGGGACCTTCCAGACCCCCATCCCGTTGGCCGAGAAGCCAGCGCGACGGTGGAAGAGAATCGCCGCTACTCGGCGCAACAGCTTGCGGTCGACCATGCCGCGCAGGCGGTCGAGCAGATCGTCGGTCGAGAGGCCGAGCTCCGCGGCGGCCTCGTCGTAGGGACGCTCGACCGCGGCCATCGGCCCCTGCAGGGCCTTGATTACGGCGACGTCGCGCTCGTCGTATGGCTGCGGCTCCAGCTCGCGAGGTGGCGTCGCCTCGACCGCGGCGGCGAGGGCGTCGGTGCCCTTCTCCATCTCCAGGTTCATGTTGATCTTGAACAGCGTCAGGGTCGGCAGCTGGCGCATCGACTCGGCGCCGGTCTCGCGCATCAGCGCCTCCAGCGTCCCCTCCATCCCGAGCTCGGAGTCGGGTGGGACGGCGATCGTGAACCAGAGGTTGAAGTCGTGGGTGCGCAGGTAGTTGTGTGAGACGCCGGGGTGGGCGTTGACGGCGGCGGCGGCACGTTGCGGGTTCTCGGCATCGACTTTGGCGGCGACCAGCATCGAGTCGTAGCCGAGTGCCCGCGTGTCGAAGATCGGCGTGATCTCGCGGATGATGCGGCCGTCGAGCAGCCGCCGGGTGCGGGCGAGGACGTCGTCGAGCTCCAGTTCTGCCTCCGAAGCGACCAGCGCGAAGGGCTCGGGGTCGAGCGGGAAGCTCGACTGCAGCAGGTTCATCAGCCGCTTGTCGGTCTCGTCGAGCGGGATCGCCGAGCCGCCCCTGCGGGAGCGTGCCTTCGACTGTGGAACCTTCACGGACATAAAGTGCTCCCGCTCATAGCCAGCCGGCTGCCTCCTTCGCGTAATAGGTGACGATCGCGTCGGCGCCGGCGCGGCGGATCGAGGTCAGCGTCTCGAGCACCGCGGCGCGCTCGTCGATCCAGCCGTTGGCGGCGGCAGCCTTCAGCATCGAGTACTCGCCCGAGACATGGTAGGCGGCCACCGGCGCGCCGGTCTCCTCCTTGACGCGGCGGACGACGTCCAGGTAGGGCGTCGCCGGCTTCACCATCAGCATGTCGGCCCCCTCCTCGAGGTCGAGCACGGCCTCGCGGACGCCCTCCGCCGCGTTGGCGGGATCGAGCTGGTAGCCGCGGCGGTCGCCCTCGGCGGGGGTCGACTCGGCGGCGTCGCGGAAGGGCCCGTAGAAGGCGGAGGCGTACTTGGCGCTGTAGGCGACGATCGGGACGCCGGCGTGACCCTCCTCGTCGAGCTGGTGGCGGATCGCTCCGATCCGGCCGTCCATCATGTCGCTCGGCGCGACCGCGTCGGCGCCGGCCTCGGCGTGGGAGATCGCGGTTTTGGCGAGCAGCTCGACCGTGATGTCGTTGTCGACCTCGCCTTCGCGCAGCAGTCCGCAGTGGCCGTGCGACGTGTACTCGCAGAGGCAGACGTCGGTGATGACGACGAGGTCCGGGTGGGCCTCCTTCAGGGCCCGCACCGCCATCTGCACGACGCCCTCGTCGTCGTAGGCGCCCGAGCCGGTCTCGTCCTTGTCGGCCGGGATGCCGAAGAGGAGCAGCGCGCCGACGCCGGCGGTGGCGATCTCGGTCGCCTCGGCGACCAGCTCGGAGATCGAGAAGCGCTCGATCCCGGGCATCGACGGCACCTCCTCGCGCACCCCCTCGCCGGCGACGACGAAGGCCGGCTGGATCAGGTGGGCGGGAGAGAGCTCGGTCTCGCGGACTAGGCCGCGCAGCGTCTCGGTGCGGCGCAGCCGCCGCATGCGGGTGGCGGGGAACGGCATCTGGGTCGATTGTATGGGGGCGGGATCGGGCGTCATCCGGCGGCGCCCAAGCACCGCCTGCGGCGGTGCTTATGTCGTGCCCTTCGGGCAAAGATCACTCGGCGGTGCCGGGGGAGGCGCCGGCGGGCGACTCCCGACCCCTCCCAGTAGCGTTTCCGCGATGCAGGCACGGGGACTCGTCAAGCGGTATGGAGAGCGGGAGGCTCTGCGCGGCATCGACCTCTCGGTGGAGGCTGGGGAGCGGGTGGCTGTGATCGGGCCTAACGGAGCTGGGAAGACGACGCTGCTCTCGATCCTGGCTGGGATCCTGAAGCCGGACGAAGGGGAGGTCCGCTCGCCGAACGGGAGCGTCGGTTGGGTGCCTCAGCAGGCGGCGCTATACCGGCGGCTGACCGTCGAGGAGAACCTGCTGCTGTTCGCGCGGTTGGAGGGTCACGACGATCCGCGCGCCACGGCCGGGGAGATGCTCGAGCTGACCGGGCTGGCGGAGCGGCGGGGCGAGATCGTGGCGCGGCTCTCGGGCGGCAACCAGCAGCGGATCAACATCGCGATCGGGCTGCTCTCGCGACCCACGGCGCTGCTGCTCGACGAGCCCAGCGTCGGCCTCGACCCGCGCCAGCGCGCTCGCCTCTGGGGCTTCGTCTCCTCGCTTGCCGAGCGCGGCACCACGGTCATCTTCTCCACCCACGACATCCAGGAGGCGGAGCGATACGGGCAGCGCGTCCTCGTCCTCGCCGACGGCGACGGCCTCTTCGACGGCACGGCCGAGGAGTTGCGCGCCGCGGTGCGCGGCGAGGCTCCGGGCGCCGCGAGCAGCGACTTCGAGACCGCCTTCGTCGCCTTCCTCCAGCACCGGGGGCACTGAGCGGATGCGCTGGCTCCTGCTCAAGGACCTGCAGATCCTGCGACGCTCGCCGCTGCAGGCGCTGCTGCTCGTCCTCTATCCGATCCTGATCGCGCTGCTGGTCGGCTTCGCGATCTCGCGCGACCCCGACAAGCCGCGGGTCGCCTTCCTCAACGAGGTGCCCGAGGGCTCGCGGATCGCTGTCGGCGACGGCCGGCTGCCCGCGATCGGCGTCGAAGATCGGATCTGCGCCGCGGTCGAGTGCTCGCGCGTCGCCGACCGCGAGGAGGCGATCGACCAGGTGCGCTCAGGCGACGTGCTGGCGGCGCTGATCCTGCCCGCCGACCTGGTCGACCGGCTCAACTCGCTCGCCAGCCTCAACCCCCGAACGCCGGAAGTGGACGTGATCGTCAACGAGGAGGATCCCGTCAAGGCGCGGCTCGTCGACGACCGCATCGACGCGCTGCTCGCGCAGGCCAACCTCGTCGCGGCACGGCGGATCGCCGCCGAGGGCGGTCGTTACCTGGGGCTGCTGATCGACGGCGGCAGCTTCGAGGTGCTCGGCCAGTCGATCGAGATCCTCGGCCTGCGCAGGACCGCGAGCATCCTCAGGTCGGTGCGGCCCGTTCTGCCGCCGGGACCGCTGCGCGACGCGCTCGACCAGGTGCTCCGGTTCGCCAGCCTCGCCCGCGGCAACCTCGACGTCGCCGAGCCGTTGCTTGACCGCGTCGCGCAGCCGATCGTCGTCGACAAGGAAGTGATCAGCGAGCCGACGCCGCCGCTGGAGGTCTTCGCGATCGCCGTCGCGGCGACGCTGACGCTCGCCTTCGTCACCGTGCTGCTCGTCGCCGGCTCGCTGGCTCTGGAGCGCGAGGAGAACGCCTTCCCGCGCCTCACCCGCGGGCTCGTCTCGCAGCCGGCGCTGCTTGCCGAGAAGGTTCTGCTCGGCGTCGCGATCGGCCTCGTGGTGACCCTGCTGATGCTGGCCGGGGTGCAGCCGTTCGTCTCGCTCGACTGGAGCCGCTTCGGGCTCTGGCTGGTCGCGATCGTCGCGACGGGGGCGGCGCTCGGGGCGGCCGGGGCGGCGCTCGGGGCGGCGGCCCGCGAGGTCCGCGCCGTCTCGCTGCTCGCCTTCATGGTGACGCTGCCGATCGCGCTGCTCTCGCTCGTCCCGTCGGGCGCGGTCGGAGGCGCCGTCTACGACCTGATCCGCGCGCTCACCGCGCTCTTCCCGTTCCGGCCGGGCCTCGACGCGATCGGCGCCGCGCTGGACCCTGGCGGCGGGTCGCTCGCAGGCCCCCTCGCGCACCTGGCGATCCTGCTCGTCGCCTACGCGGCGGTCGCCCGCCTGGCGCTACGGCGCTTTGCCGCCGTCTAGGCCACCGGCCGCGCGGACCCGCTCCTGGATCTGCCGCTGCGTCATCTCGCCGAAGTGGCGGCCCTCGGCCGGGATCTCGCTGAGGGCGACCTCACGGCCGTCGATCAGGAGAGCCCCGTGCTTGCTCATGTAGACATTCAGCTCGGCGGGCGCGGTGCCTCTCTCCAGCGTGCACGAGGGACGGTCGAAGCGGGCGAGATCGTAGTTCGGCTCGGTGGCCGATACGAGGTCGAGCTGCTCGCCGGTCAGGTAGGCGATGAAGGCGCTCACCTCGGTGCCGGGACTGCGAGCCAGGGTCGCGGGGATGGCGCCGTAGGGAGAGAAGTGCGCCGAGTAGACGACGTCGAAGTCGCGCAGCGTCGTGCGCAGGACGGGGATCGGGTCGGGGGCGGCGGCGGTCTTGCGGGCCAGCACCTCGGGGGCGGCGTTGGAGCCGTAGGCGAGGAGCGCCACTCGTCCGGCGACGTCGACCTGCGCGCGGGCGAGCTCGACCGCCTCCCCGTCGACGAGGGCGTACGACCGCGACGGGATACCGAAGGGATAGTCCAGGGCGCGCACGCGGATAGGGTCCCACGACCATGAAGGTGCTCTTCATCGGGGACGTGGTCGGGGGGCCGGGGCGGCGAGGGCTGGCCGCCGCGATGCCCGAGCTGCGCGAGCGCCACCGTCCCGACCTGGTCGTCGTCAACGGCGAGAACTCGGCCGGAGGGATGGGGATCACCGAGAAGACCGCGCGGGCGATCTTCGACCTAGGCGCTGACGTGATCACCACCGGCAACCACGTCTACCGCCACCGCGAGGCCTACGACTTCCTCGACCGCGAGGAGCGGGTAGTGCGGCCGGCCAACTATCCGCACGCCAACCCGGGGCGGGGCCACGTTGTCGTCGAGGCGGCGGGACGGCGGGTCGCGGTGATCAACCTCAGCGGCGCGGTCGGCCTCCAGGTCGCGCGCTCGCCCTTCCACGAGGTGGACGCGATCCTGGAGCGAATCGACGCCGACTGCGCGATCGTCGACTTCCACGCCGAAGTCAGCAGCGAGAAGGTCGCGATGGGCTGGCACCTCGACGGCCGCGTCGCCGCCGTGCTCGGCACCCACACGCACGTTCCCACGGCGGACGCGCGGGTCCTGCCCGGCGGCACCGCCCACATCTCCGACGTCGGCATGACCGGCTCGCGGACCAGCGTGCTCGGCGTCAAGCCCGAGCAGATCCTCGAACGGTTCATCACCCAGATGCCGGTCCGCTTCGAGACCGCCGAGGACGACGTCTGGGTGATGGGTGCGGTCGTCGAGGTCAACGAGCGCGGGCTGGCGGACTCGATCGAGCACGTGATGACGCCGGCGCCGCCGTCGTCATAGCGACGAGCAGCAACGGCAGGAACCAGACGACGTAGAGGTAGAACCAGTGCTCGGCCGTGAGCTGCAGGCCGATCAGCAGCGCGGCGCCGAGGGCGGCGACTTGGGTCAGCGTCTTGCGGCGGGGGCGGAAGGCGAAGAGGACGGCGAGAGCGCCGACCGCGGCGAGGATCGCGAGGCGCAGCGGCTCCAGGTTCGGGACCTGACCCCAGATGCTGAACGGGGAGTCGCGGTTGGCCTGGTAGCCGATCGTGCGGTCCCAGACGGTGGCTAGGCCGGGGTCGAGGGCTGGCCAGGCGAGGAGAAGTGCCGCGACGACGACAAAGGCACAGAGCGCGAGGCCCGTCCCGCCGAGCGCTCGGCCGGCGGGTCCTGTCGCCGCAGGGGACCCACCACCCCTTCCGGTCGCTGAAGCGTCCTCAGGGGTGGTCCCCCCTACGGCGCCACCCGCCGGAGAGAAGGTTGCGAACAGCGGCAAGAGGAGCGCTGGGGCGAACTTCGTGAACGTAGCGAGGGCAAGAAGCGTCGCTCGTGCGACCGGGCGGGAAAGCGCGAGCAGGGTGGCGGTGAGAAGGAGGGCTACGAGGGTGTCGTTGGAGTTGGACTCGAGGACGTAGGCCGTGTAGGGGTAGGCGGCCCAGGCGAAGGTCAGGGTCGCGGCCAGCTTGCGGCCGGCGGAACCGGGGCGGATGCGGAGGCCGAGCAGGTAGAGCAGGGCCAGGGTGGCGAGGTCGAATGCGATCGCGGCGGCGTGGGCGGCGGGCAGGTCGTCCCACTCGCCGCCCCAGGGCCAGATCGCCTCGAAGGGGACATAGGCGAGGTAGTTGGCGGGGCCGTAGGTGTCGCCTCGCGCGACGCTAGCGGGGAACTCGCCGTAGAGCGGCTCGCCATCGGCGATCCGGTCGGCGCCGACGACACTGGCGTAGCCAACGTCGATGACACCCGAGTCGGCGACGTCGAGCCCGACGCGGAGGCCGATCAGGAAGAGGGCCGCGACCAGCAGCCAGGTCGCCGGCCAGACCGGGCGGATGCCCTCGCCACCACGCAGACCGATCCACAGGCAGCGCCCGCAGAGGTAGAGCAGCACCGGATACTGGAGCGGCACCGAGACGCCGATCTCGGCGCGATTGAAGAAGAAGTGCGAGGCGCCGAAGCTGAGCAGGACGAACAGGTCGAGGTTGGCGAGTCGCCAGGGGCGCCGCCAGTCCACCAGTCCGATCAGGAAGAGCGCGCAGAGGGGCAGGAAGACGTAGGGCGCGTTGAGCGAGTGGCCGAAGGCGCCCTCGTAACCCCGCGCCATCTTCCAGTCGACCTGGTAGCCGGTCCAAGACTCGCGCACCGCCCCGCTTTCGGAGTCGACCACCACAAGCCCCACCCGCTCCCCCCCGTCGAAGTAGGAGACCTCCCACCTCCCATCCACCTCAGCAGCGCCAGAGCTCAGCTCCCCCGGCTCCCCCCGGAGCTCAACCACCTTCGGATCCCGATCAGCAACCCGAATCGCCTCAGCCGAACTCACCTCCGAGGCAACCGCGACGCCGGGGGCGAGCGCCAGGCTCAGCACCAAGGAGGCGAGCGGCGCCAGAGCCCACCGGAGGCTGCCGCGACAGTGCCTCCCCCCGGCACCGCGGAGTGGTTCTTTGGCGCCGCAGGCGCCATCCAAATCAGCGCCGACCGAAGGGGGGCGCTTAGGCACTGTCGCGGCTGCCTCCGGTGGGCTCCTGCCCCACCCCTCACTCCACCCCAAAGTGCTCCAACACAACCGGCACCACGTCCCGCAGCGCCCACTGCTCGCGCTCGCCCGCATCGCTCGGCCCGCAGCCGACAAAGAGCAGCGGACCGAGCGAGTCGTCGCGATGGAGCGCCCCGTGACTGCCGCCGCCGGCGTGACTAACCCCGCCCCAGTCGACGGTCTCGTAGCCGAGCGCCAGCGAGACGACGAAGTCGCCCGCCCCCGGCGACGCGAGGGCCGACCAGACCCGGGTGAGGGCGTCTGGATATTCGTCGCTGAGGAAGCGGCCGTCCTCGACCTTCGCCGCCAGCGCGGTCGCGTCCCCTTCCAGTTCCCAGCCCACCTCCCGCGCATCCCGCACAGCGTCGCCGGGCCGGAAGCGCAGCCGCCCGCCGCGGCCTTCCACCGCCGCGGCCTCGCCGTCGCGCCAGCAGACCAGGTCGACTCCTTCGGTCTCCGCCAGGCGCTGCCGCACCTCCTCGGGCTCGGCTCGAGAGCCCTCCCCAGGCAGGAGGTAGACATGCGCGGCGCGGCCGGTCGGGCTGACCGCGAGCTGGGCCAGCTCGGGCCGGTCGTCGGAGGGGCGCAGGACGTCCCACTCGCGGGCCAGCAGCTCGGCGAGCGGCAGGCCGCGCTTGACCGGAGTCTGCGCGTGATCGGCGAGCAGGATGACGGCGTGCGTCGCCAGGAAGTCGTCGAGCCCCCCGCAGGCCTCGACCAGCTCGGCGAAGCACTCGTCCGCCTTGGCGATCGACTCGACGGTCGCCTCGGGCCCGTGCCGGTGCGAGTAGCTGTCGTTGTCGGGCAGGGAGAGCAGCAGGAAGTCGTAGCCGTCGGTCTTGGCCAGTGCCGCCGCGCAGCAGGCGGCGTAGCCGTCGCGATTGCCGGGGATCGAGGTCGAGCGACAGGGCACCTCGCTGCTCGCGTAGAGATCGCCGTAGAAGAGCTCTGTCGGACCCCAGGTGTGGTGCCGGAAGTGCAACCTGGTGCTCTCGACGGCGCGACGCGCCAGGCCCTCCAGGGTGACCTGGTGACGGTGACGACCCCGGTAGATCAGGAAGGGAGTGCAGGCGGTGCGCAGGCCGGCGTCGTCGAGTCGCTCGAAGAGGGTCTCCGCGTCGGGGTTGAGGTGAGCGAGGTTCATGTTGTAGACGAGGTCGTAGAGGGCGCGGAAGACGCCGACGGTGCGGGTCGCGTCGAGCGAGGAGCCGTACTCGACGTAGCGGCGCTCCAGCCGGTGGTACCAGTTCATGCCGCTGATCCAGTGGCGATCGGCGGTCGCCCCGGTGACGATCTCCGCGGAGGCGACCGGCGTCACCGACGGGAAGCTTGAGACGCAGTCGGGGACGAGGACGCCGCGCTCGATCAGCGCCCCGAAGGTCGGGGCGCGGCCCTCCGCCACCGCCCGCTCCAGCATGTCGGTGCGCAGGGAATCGACGTAGGCGAGGACGAGCTTCTGGGGGCGCTCCGGCATCGAGCGCGAATGATGAAGCGTCGCGATGGGGGCCGGAGGGATTCCTAGCGGAGGACGCGCAGGCCGGCGTGCTTGCGCTGCGCCCGCCGGTGGCGGGATATGCCGAGCCAGACGAGGGCGGCGAGGACGAGCAGCGTCAGCGGCTCGAGCAGGATCGCGACGACGGTGACGACGAGGGCGGCCAGTGAGACGAGGAAGGCAAGCGCTCCGCCGCCGCTTCCCTCCCGGCGGCTTGCGCCTCCCACCACGTCGCTGATCACCACGCAGGCGCCGGCGGCGCCGATCAGACAGAAGATCGCGGCGGCGATCGTGCTCAGGTCGGCGGCGTCGGCGAGGAGGAAGCCGGCGATGAAACCGATGACGGCGGCGAGCAGGGTCATCCGTCCGCGCGCCGAGCCGTGCGTCCCGGTGGTACCGGCCAGCATGCCGACGGCGATGCCGATTCCCAGTACCAGCCCCAAGCCTTCGAGGAAGTCCACGTTGAAAACCTACACTTCAGAGATGGTCGAGCCACCGCACCGGCGCCGCGCCCACACGCGCACCCGCGACCTCGAGCGCTACGCCGGCCTCTTCGCCGAGCGGACCGGCGTGATGCGGTCCTCGGCGATGCGGGACCTGATGGCGATCACGGCGCGTCCCGAGGTGATCTCGTTGGCCGGCGGCCTCCCCGACACCTCGACGTTTCCGGCCGGCACCTTCGCTGCGCAGATGACGCGGATCGCGCAGGAGTCGACGGCGGAGGCGCTGCAGTACGGCCCGACCGAGGGCTTCGAGGAGACGGTCGACTGCATCCTCGAGGTGATGGGCGCCGAGGGCATGCTCCCCGACCCCGACGACGTGATCGTCACCACCGGCGGCCAGCAGGCGATCGACCTCGTCTCCAAGACGCTGGTCGATCCGGGCGACGTGGTCATCTGCGAGGCGCCGACCTACCCGGGAGCGGTGCCCGTCTTCTGCAGCTACCAGGCCGAGGTCGTCCAGATCGACTGCGACGAGGACGGAATGCGGATCGAGGAGCTCGAAGCGGTGCTCGCCGGGCTCGACGCGGAAGGGCGCCGGCCGAAATTCGTCTACACCGTGCCGAGCTTCCAGAACCCGGCTGGAGTGACGCTCTCGCTGGAGCGGCGGCGGCGGCTGGTCGAGCTCGCCCGGCAGCGCGAGCTGCTCGTCGTCGAGGACAACCCCTACGGCCTGCTGCGCTTCGGCGGCGAGCCGCTGCCGCCGCTCTACCAGCTCGACGGCGGCGACTTCGTCATCTACATCGGCACGTTCTCGAAGATCCTCTCGCCGGGGATTCGGCTGGGCTGGGCGGTGGCGCCGCCGCCGGTGATGGAGAAGATCGTGCTCGGCAAGCAGGCCTCCGACCTCTGCACCTCGACCCTGACCCAGCACTTCGTCCGCGAGTACTTCGCCGAAGGCCGCTGGCGCGAGTACATCGCCGACCTGATCGGCATCTACCACGGGCGACGCGACGTCATGGTCGCCGCCCTGCGCGAGCACTTCCCGGCCGAGGCGACCTGGACCGAGCCGGAGGGCGGCCTCTTCATCTGGGCGACGCTGCCCGAGTACATCGACACGGGCGACCTGCTCGCCAAGGCGCTGCGCGAGGACGTCGCCTTCGTGCCGGGCCAGGCCGCCTACGCCGACGAAAGCCGCGGCCGCAACTCGATGCGGCTCAACTTCTCCGGGGTCGGCGAGGACGAGATCCGCGAGGGCATCCGGCGGATCGGCGCCGCGGTCGCAGAGCAGGTCGAGCTGTACGAAGCGCTGACGGGCGAGCAACGCGCACCGGCTCCGAGACGGCAGGCCGAACCGGAGAAGAAGGACAAGGGGGAGGCGGACGTGCTCCCCTTCCGTCGTGCCGGCGAGGGCTCTGGATGAAGGTCGCGGTGCTGAAGGGCGGGCGCTCGCTGGAGCGGGGCGTCTCCCTGCGCTCGGCGGCGCGGGTCGAGGACGCGCTGGAGCGACTCGGGCACGAGGCGGTCGCGATCGACGCCGACGGCAACCTGGTCAAACGGCTGCGCGAGTCCTCCCCCGACGTCGCCTTCGTCGCCATGCACGGACGCGGCGGCGAGGACGGCACCGCTCAAGAGCTGCTGGAGATCCTCGGCATTCCCTTCACCGGCCCGGGGGTCGCCGCCTGCGGGCGCTGCATGGACAAGGTGGCGGCCAAGCAGGCGCTGCGTGACGCCGGCGTCCCGACGCCCGACTGGTTCGCCTTCAACGAGACCGCCTTTCGCGAGCTCGGAGCAGCGGACGCGCTGGCGACGCTGGGCGAGCGGCTCGGCTTCCCGCTCGTCGTCAAGCCGGGGCGGGGCGGGTCGGCGCTCGGCGTCAAGTTCGCCTCGAGCCCGGCCGAGGTGCCGGCGGCCCTCGTCTCCGCCTTCAGCTACGACGACCGCGTCCTGCTGGAGCGCTTCGTCGAGGGGCGCGAGCTGGCGGTCAGCGTGCTCGGCTCCGAGCCGCTGCCGATCGTCGAGGCGATCCCGGCGGACGGCGACCGCTACGACTTCGAGGCGCGCTACGAGATCGGGCGCACCGAGTTCGCCTGTCCCGCCCGCCTCGACGACGCCGCCGAGGAGGCGGTCACATCGACGGCGCTCGCCGCCTTCGAGGCGCTCGGCTGCTCCGGGTTCTCGCGCGTCGACCTGATCCTCGGTGCGGATGGCCCTCAGGTGCTCGAGGTCAACGCGATCCCGGGCCTGACCGACACCAGCCTCCTCCCCCAGGCCGCCGAGGCGGCCGGCATCTTGTTCGAGCAGCTGGTCGAGCGCATTCTCGAGCTGGCGCCGCGGCCGGCCGCGGCCTGATCGCCCGTACCCCCTACTGGTCGCCCTGGGCGAAGTCCTCGGGCGAGACCTCGTCGAGGAACTCCTTGAACTTGTCGACGACCTCCTCGGTGTCCTCGACTTCGTGCTCGAACTCGATCGCCGACTCCTCGATCACCTCCTCGGCCGCGAAGATCGGCGCCGAGACGCGCACCGCCAGGGCCAGGGCGTCGGAGGGGCGCGAGTCGATCTCCATCTCGGAGCCGTCGATCGAGACGGTGATCGAGGCGTAGAAGGTGTTGTCGCGGAGCTCGGTCACGGCGACCCGCTCGCACTTCGCGTCGAGCTGCTCCAGCACGTCGGAGAGCAGGTCGTGGGTCATCGGGCGCGGCGTCGAGGCGCCCTGGAGCTTCATCAGGATCGCCGCCGCCTCGGGGTGCCCGATCCAGATCGGCAGGAACCGGTTCCCGTCCACGGTTTTCAACAACACGATCGGCTGCTTGCCGACCATGTCGAAGCTGACCCCGTAGATCTGCATCTGCTGCAAAGTTCGCTCCGCTCCGAGGGAAAACGAAATTATAGGTCGGGCCTACGCCTACCCGGGAGGACCGACGGACAGTCGCGGGGGCATGGGCGATCCTGGATTCGAACCAGGGACCTCGTCCTTATCAGAGACGCGCTCTAACCAACTGAGCTAATCGCCCGAGGTGGTGGCGATGATAGCGGCAGACGGCGAGGCTGGAAGCCACTCAGCGAGCGAAGCGCGAAGCCAGCTCGCTGGCTTCGTCCAGGGCGTCGAAATGCAGCTCGACGGCGATCCCCTCCCCCTTCGGCCGCACCGTGACCTCGTGGCCGAGCGCCGACTCGAGCCGGTCCGCGACCTCGCGCAGGGCGGCCCGTTCCTCGGCGCCGACCTCCCTCTTGGAGGGCTTCCCCCTCCTTGGCTGGCTGGCCAGCTTAGCCCTGTGCTCGGTCTCGCGGAC
>DASWMG010000222.1:0-11324 GCA_036399875.1 Solirubrobacterales bacterium | reverse complement strand
CGCCGGAACCCGCTCCCAAACCCCCACCACCACCCGAAGACGGCTCGGCGGAGTTCGCCCCTCACTAGCGGTCTGGCTATAGTCCGACGCCGTTTTGGCAGCAATGCGCGAATACGAGCTGGTCTTGATGCTGGACCCGGGGCAGGATGCCTCGGCCCGCGACGCCGTGGCCCAGGAGGCCAAGAGCCAGATCGAGGCATCGGGGACGCTCAAGCACGAGAACGTCTGGGGTCTGCGCAAGCTGGCCTACGAGATCAAGCAGCGCAACGAGGCCGACTACCGCTGGTTCCGCTTCGAGGCGCCGACCGAGCTGCTCGAACAGCTCGACCACAACCTGAAGATCGCCGACGGCGTGCTCCGCTTCCGCATCTTCAAAGTCGACGCCGACACGCCGATCCTGGTCCCGCCGGCGACCGCCGCGCCGGGCCCGAGCTCCTCGCGCGAGCGTCCCGCCGAAGCCTCCGGCGATCGCGAGAGCGCAGCGCCGCAAGCGGTCGCGGAGGCCGCGCCCCCGGAGGTCGCGCCTGCCGAGGTCGCGCCTGCCGAGACCGCTCCCGCCGAGACCGCCGTCGCGGAGCCCCCCGCCGAGGAGGCGGGCGAGGAGACGCCGCCCGAGCCGAGCGGCGACGGGGCGGACGGCGAGCCCGGCCCGCCGGCCGCCTAGCACCCTCTTTTTGCGGATATTCCGCCCTGAAGGGGAAGAGTCGCGCCGCCCCCACTCTTAGACTGGGGTCTCGAACAACGCGATCTGAGGAGTGAGAGCCGTGGCGGCTTCGAACATCAACGTGGTGGTCATCACCGGGAACCTGACCAGAGACCCTGAGCTGCGCAGCACGCCGGGCGGCACCTCGGTCTGCAAGCTGCGCGTGGCGGTCAACAGCCGGCGCAAAGACCAGAGCGGCAACTGGGTCGACAAGCCGAACTACTTCGACGTCACCGTCTGGGGCGCGCAGGGCGAGAACTGCTCGAACTATCTCTCCAAGGGCCGTCCGGTGGCGGTCGAAGGCCGCCTCGACTGGCGCGAGTGGGAGGACAAAGAGGGCGGCAAGCGCCAGAGCGTGGAAATCATCGCCAACTCGGTCCAGTTCCTCGGCTCGCGCGACGGCGCTGGGGGCGGCAACGGCGGCGGCAACGGCTTCAGCCCCAGCAGCGACGTCCCGGCCGACACCTCCGACTACGCGGGCGCTCCCGCTGGCGGCGGGGGCGGCGGGGACGACGACATCCCCTTCTGAGGGACCCAGGAGACGACATACAGCGTCCTCGGTCGCTCGCGTGCGGAGCACGCCACGCTCCCTGCGTCCTCGTCTGTCGTCTCCTGGCCCTCCTCAGTTGAACCTCTGTAGCATCCCGGGCCGCGTATGGCTAGAGGTCGTGACACTGCAAGCGCATCCCCGCGCCGCGGACGCCGCGGCGCGGATCGCGTGCGCCCGCGCAAATACACGCGCATCAACTCGGAAGCGGTCGACTACAAGGACCTCAACCTGCTGCGTCGCTTCCTCTCCGACAAGGGCAAGACGCGCGGACGCCGGGTCACCGGCCTCTCCCGCAAGCATCAGCGGCAGCTCTCGGTAGCAGTGAAACGGGCGCGCGAGATCGCCCTGCTGCCGTACGTCGGAGAGCGCTGATGGCACAGGCGATCCTCCTCGAGGACGTCGAGAGCCTCGGCCAGCGCGGCGAACCGGTCGAGGTCGCGCCGGGCTACCTCCGCAACTACCTGATTCCCCGCAAGCTCGCCGCTCCGGCGACGCCGGGCGCGCTCGAGCAGGCGCAGCAGCGCCAGGCGGCTGGCGAAAAAGCGGCGCAGGCGAGAACCGAACGCGAAGAGCAGGCCGCATCGCTCCTCTCGAAAACGGTCCTGACGATCCACCAACGGGCCGACGACGGCGGCAAGCTGTTCGGCTCAGTCGGCGCCAAGGAGATAGTCGACGCGATCGAGGAGGCGCGCGACCTGCGGATCGAAAAACGTAGGGTGCGGCTAGACCATCCGATCCGCGAGGTCGGCACCCACATGGTCGAGATCGAGCTGGCCGACGGCGCGGTCGCGACCGTGAAGACGATCGTCTCAGCCGAGGAGAGCTAGCTGGCGCGACTGCCGACTCGGCTCAGCCGCCGCGCCAAGGCCAGGACGCGGTTCGGGTGGGCGCGGTCGGAGCGAGCCACGGTCGGCCTCGCGGCCGTCGCCCTTGGCGGCGCAGGGACCGTCATCGCCGGCCAGTTCGGCCGCATGCTGAAGCGCCGCGCGCACGAGCCGGGGCGGGACGACGGCCTGGTCGAAGCGGCCCCCGCGGCGGCGCTCGACACGGTCAGCGTCGCGGTCAGCGGCTACGCGGCCGCGCCACGCAGCGAGACCGTGCTCTTCAACCTGCTCGCGGGCTTCCTCGGCGCCTTCGCGATGGTCCGCCTCTCGACCTGGGGGATTCGGGATCGCTGGTGGCCGTTCGAAAACGTCAGCGTGGGCGGTCGCCACATCCACCACTTCGTGCCCGGCATCCTGCTCGCCTTCGCCTCCGGCACCGCGGCGCTGCTGACCGACGACGACGCGCTCGAGGACAAGCTGGCGATCCCGATGGGCGCCGGCATGGGGCTGACCTTCGACGAGGCGGCCCTGCTGCTCGACCTGCGCGACGTCTACTGGACCCGCGAGGGGCTGCTCAGCGTCCAGCTGTCGCTCGGCGCCACGGCGATCCTCAGCATCGCGATCCTCACCCAGCGGATGCTGCGCCGCGGCGAGCAGCGCAAAGAGGCGGCCGGCGAGATCCCGCCGCTATAGCTGCGTCGCGAGCGCCGCGATCAACGCCGTGATCATCAGGGCCGAGAAGAAGTTGCGGGCGGTTTCGCGCGGAAGTCGTCCAAGCGCTCGTCGGTCCAGCTCTGTCTCATCGCCACCATGGTCGCAGGCTCGCAGACAGGAAGTCGCGCATGGCGCGCTGTTTGAAGTTTTTCTGCAACAGCTTCGTGGCAAGAGGCGGCTGATTCTTTTCTCCGCAGTTGCGGGGAGCCGGCCCCTCCCGGCGGACGGCCTCTGTTTTGCTTGGCGGGCAGGGTCGGGGCCCTCCGCTTCCGCCGCCGTCCGCCCTTAACTAGAGAGATGCCGCAGCCCGCCGCAACCCACGTCCCGCCGCAGAACATCGAGGCCGAGGAATCGGTCCTCGGCGCGATGCTGGTCGCCGAGCCGGCGCTGACGCGCGTCATCGACGAGGTGAAGCTGAACGCCGAGGACTTCTACCTCGAGAAGCACGCGCGGATCTTCGCCTGCGCGCGCGACCTCTACGCGGACTCCAAGCCGGTCGACGAGCTGAGCGTCGCCGAGGCGCTCGTGCAGCGCAACGAGATCGAGGGCGCGGGCGGCAAGCACTACGTCTCCGAGCTGGCCGCCAAGGTCCCCGCCGCCGGCAACGCCAAGCACTACGCCGAGATCGTTCAGCAGAACTCGCTGTTGCGGCGGCTGCTCGGCGCCGGCCAGGAGATCCAGGGCTGGGTCCACGGGCGCGACGGCGAGCCGCGCGAGCTCTCCGAGCGGGCCGAGCGGCTGCTCTTCGAAGTCGCCCACAAAGAGCAGGCGAGCGACTTCCGCCAGCTCTCCGAGATCCTCCACGACGAGGTCGACCGGCTCGAGAAGCTCTCGACCGGCGAGACGGAGATGACCGGGACGCCGTCGGGGTTCCGCGACATCGACGCGATCACCGGCGGCTTCCAGCCAGGCAACCTGATCATCGTCGCCGCCCGCCCGGCGATGGGCAAGAGCGCGCTCGTCGCCAACATCGCCGAGAACGTCGCCGTCAAGCGCCAGCTCCCGGTCGCCTTCTTCTCGCTCGAGATGTCGGAGGTCGAGCTGGCGCAGCGCTTCATCGCCTGCCGGGCGCGGATCTCGGGCGACAAGCTGCGCAAGGGTCAGGTCGCCCAGAAGGACTGGCCGAAGGTGGTCCGGGCCTGCAACGAGCTGGAGGAAGCGCCGCTCTGGTTCGACGACTCCTCCGACCTCGGGCTGCTCGACCTGCGCGCCAAGGCGCGTCGCCTGCACGCCCAGATGCAGGACCGGGGCGGCCTCGGCCTGGTCATCGTCGACTACCTGCAGCTGATGCGCGCCGACGACCCCCGCGCCAACCGGGTAGAGCAGGTCGGCCAGATGAGCCGCGGGCTGAAGATCCTCGCCCGCGAGCTCGAGGTGCCGGTGCTCTGCATCTCGCAGCTCTCACGCGCGCCCGAGCAGCGTCATCCGGCCAAGCCGATGCTCTCCGACCTGCGCGAGTCGGGATCGATCGAGCAGGACGCCGACGTGGTCGCCTTCCTCTACCGCGAGGATTACTACCGCGATCCCGAAGACGAGCCCGACGGCCTCGCCGACGTGATCATCGCCAAGCATAGGAACGGCCCGATCGGGACGCCCAAGCTCGTCTTCCTCGACCGCTTCCCCAAATTCGCCGATTACAGCGGCCACGAGCCGCCGGTCGAACAGCCGGCCGGCGAAGGGCCGCCGCTCGAGGACGCCGCGGTGGCGGGGCCTGAGTTCTGATGCCGGGCGCACGCAGCGAACCGTTCGCCGAGCGGGCCTGCCCGAAGGGCGTCTGCGACGGCTCGGGATGGATCCTCGGCCCCGAGGACGTGGCGCGGCCCTGCGAGTGCCGCGACGCGCGTCTGCGCAAGGGACGCAGCAAGGGCGTCGCCTCCGTGATCCCGCCGAAGTTCCGCGGCGTCTCCTTCGACCGGCCACCGGTCAGCGACATGGCGCGCGACCTGGAGACGAAGAGCGCCGTCACCCGGGTGCGCGGCTTCGTCGACTCGCTCGACGAGAACCTCGCCGCGGGCCGGGGGATCTGGTTCATGGGCGACGTCGGCACCGGCAAGACGACGCTGGCGATGCTGATCTCCAAGGCGGCGCTGGAGCGCGGCCACTCGGTCGCGATCTACTCGATGCCGAAGCTGCTGGCGCGCATTCGCCGCACCTACGAGGCCGAGCCCGGCGGCGACTCCTACTCGCAGTTCTTCGCCCGCCTCACCTCCGTCGACCTACTCCACCTCGACGACCTCGGCGCCGAGCGGCAGACCGACTGGGTGCTCGAGCAGCTCTACGCGATCGTCAACGAGCGCTACGAGACCGAACGCTCGATCATGTTCACGACCAACGCCGGCGACGACCCCGAACTGGCGGTCGAGCAGCAGGTCGGCAAGCGGACCTTCTCGCGGCTGGTCGAGATGTGCGGCGACCCGGTCTTCCTCTTCGGCCGCGACCGCCGCTCCTCGACCGATCTGCCCGCCTCCAGCGCCGCTTAGCGCCGCGCCGCGGCCGCCAACCAGGCAGAATCCCTCCCGCCATGCCGGGAATTGTCATAGTCGGCGCTCAGTGGGGCGACGAGGGGAAGGGGAAGGTCGTCGACCTGCTCGCGCAGCGGGCCGAGCTGATCGTCCGCTTCCAGGGCGGCAACAACGCCGGCCACACGATCGTCCGCGACGGCGAGGAGTTCAAGTTCCACCTGATCCCCTCCGGCATCCTCTATCCCGACAAGACGTGCGCGATCGGCAACGGCGTCGTCGTCGACCCCCGGGTCCTGCTCGGCGAGATCGACGGGCTCAAACGGCGCGGCGTCGACGTCGGCAACCTCAAGGTCTCCGCCAACGCCCACCTGATCATGCCCTACCACGTGCTGCTCGACACGGCGGGCGAGGTCAAGCTCGGCAAGCTCTCGATCGGGACCACCCGGCGGGGGATCGGGCCCTGCTACGCCGACAAGGCGCTGCGGCTCGGGATCCGCGTCCAGGACCTGCTCGACGAGAAGATCCTGCGGACGAAGATCCGCGCCGCGCTCGAGCCGAAGCAGCAGGCGCTACGCGAACTGTCGGTGCAGCGCCGCAAGCTCCG
Source organism: Solirubrobacterales bacterium (assembly GCA_036399875.1). GTDB lineage: Bacteria > Actinomycetota > Thermoleophilia > Solirubrobacterales > 70-9 > VRUE01. Next base: position 5,467 of record DASWMG010000222.1, on the reverse strand, counting down.
CAAGGAGGCCGGCGAGGGCACGACCGAGGGCGGCGACCAGTCGGTCGCGGACGCCCCCGACCCCCGCCTCGACCTGCACGCGATGAGCGAGGAATTCGTCAACTACGGCCACCGCCTCGAGCCGCACATCGCCGACACCTCGCGTCTCTGCTGGGAGGCGCTGGACGGCGGACGAACCGTCCTCTTCGAGGGCGCCCAGGCGACCCTGCTCGACCTCGACCACGGCACCTATCCCTTTGTCACCTCCTCCAACCCGATCGCCGGCGCCGCCTGCGTCGGCGCGGGGGTCGGGCCGGCCGACATCGACGAGGTCTGGGGGATCGCCAAGGCCTACGCAACCCGGGTCGGCGCCGGCCCCTTCCCGACCGAGTTGCACGACGAGGTCGGGCGGCACATGCTGGAGCGCGGCCACGAGTACGGGACGACGACGGGGCGCGAGCGGCGCTGCGGCTGGATGGACTTGGTCGCGCTTCGTTATGCGGTTCGGATAAACCGGATGAGCGCCCTGGCGATAACGAAGCTCGACGTGCTGAGCGGCATCCACCCGCTGCGGGTGGCGGTCCGCTACCGCTCGCGCGAGGGGGCCGTGCTCGACCGCTTCCCGTACCACCAGTCAATCCTGCACTCGGTCGAGCCCGAATACGAGGAGCTGCCCGGCTTCGAGGGCGACATCACCGCCTGTCGGGGGGAGGCCGACCTGCCGGCCGAGGCGCGCGCCTACCTCGATTTTGTCTCCGACTTCGTCGGCGTGCCGATCCGCCTCGTCGGGGTCGGGCCGGGGCGGGACCAGATCGTCTGGAGCGGCGACGCGGCCGGAGTCGCGACCGGCTGACCGCCTGAGCTCTCCCGAGCTCCAGAAACTCTGAGGTACATGAGTCGCGCCCGAGCGGTTCCTGGTTTACGCTTTTCCGGTGGCCTCCGGTAGACGAGCAGCCAATCTCGACGAGCGGCTGCCGCGGGGGCGGCACGGCCTCTCGCGCGAGGCGGTCACCGAGTCGCAGCGGGGGCGGATCCTGCAGGCGATGATCGAGGTGGTGGCCGAGCGCGGCTATCCCGAGACCCGTGTCGTAGACGTGATCAGCGTCGCCGGCGTCTCGCGCAAGACCTTCTACGAGCTCTTCTCCAGCAAGGAGGACTGCTTCCTGGCCGCCTACGACCTGCTGCTCGCCAACCTGCTGGGCGACACCGCGCGCGGCTACGAGTCCAAGAAAGGCGCGCCCTGGGCCGAGCGGGTCGCGGCCGGCTTGGCGGCGCTGCTCGACGATCTGGCCGAGCACCCCGACGAGGCCCGCTTTGCGATCGTCGAGGTACTGGCGGCAGGACCGCGGGCGCTGGCGCGGCGGGACGCGGCGCTGCGCCAGTTCACCGGCTTCCTCGACGCCGGCCGCTCCGAGACCTCCGTCGAACTGCCCGGGATCACCTCGCTCTCGCTGGCCGGCGGCATCAACGAGCTCCTCTACACCGAGATCCTCCACGGCGCCGCCTCGCAACTGCCGAGCCGGCTTCCCGACCTGATGTTTTGGCTCACGCTGCCGTTTCTGGGTCCGGAGCGGGCCGCCGAGGAGCGCGAGCGGATCAGGCTCTCGAGCGCCGAGGGCTGATGCGAAGCTTCCGTTAAAGCGCTCCTTATGCCGGGTAGCCGGGTTTACCTAAAAGGCGGGACTGGTAGGTTCCCCGCGGGTAGATCAAGGCTGTCTATGGCCCTGGCTCGGGACGGGCGAGGCCGACAAAGGAGAGAACAAGAGATATGCGTAGAAATCTGTTTAAGGCACTGGCCCTGAGCGCCGTGTTGGCAATAGGGGTCGCGGCGATCGCGAGTGCCGCGAGCACGACGATCCAGGTCGGCAATCTCGTCCTCACCTTCGGCGGGACCATCTCCCCCAGCAAGCTGCCGAAGAGCAAGTACGCCCCGATCACGTCGAACATCTTCGGCGAAATCAAGACCAACGACGGCACGCACCCCTCAGCGCTGAGGGAATCGGTGGTCGACATCACCAACGTCAAGGTCGACAACAAGGGAATCCCGGTCTGCAAAGCGGCTCAGCTGCAGGCGCGCGACACCAAAGCAGCTAAAAAAGTCTGCGGTAAGAGCACGGTCGGCAGCGGCCTGGCTCACGCCGAGATCGCTTTCCCCGAACAGAAACCGATCAGGGTGGCGAGCCCGATCACCGTCTTCAACGGCGGCACCAGCGGCGGCAAGACGAAGCTGCTGATCCACACCTTCATCACCGTGCCGGTGCCGGCGGCGATCGTCACCGACGTGACGATCAAGAAGAAGGGCAGCGGGATCAACGCGGTCGCCAAGGTCCCGGTCATCGCCGGCGGCAGCGGCTCGGCGGTCGACTTCAAATTCAAGGTCACGAAGGGCGTCTCGGCGAAGTGCCCGGGCGGCTCGATCAAAGCGACCACGACCAAAACCGTCTTCAAAAACGAAGCGGGAACCCCCGGGGTCGCTGCGCAGACCATCCTGAAAGGCAGCGTCCTGGTTCCCTGCAAACCGAAGGGTTAAGCAGCAGCTCACATATCGGTCCTCACGGACCACGGAAAGGGCGGCCTCCGGGCCGCCCTTCTTCGTGCCGTTTGGGTCTGCTCGGATAGATTGGACGCAGTGATTCCGAGCAGTAGAACGGAGGGGGACATGAGGAAGCACGTCATCCGCACGCTCGTGCTGGGCGCGCTGGCGACCGTCTCGGTAGTCGCGCTGGCAGACGCCGCGAGCTTCACGGTGAAGTCGGGGAAACTGGAAGTGACGCTGGGCGGAACCGTCTCGCCGAGCAAGCTGCCGAGGGGCCGTCTGGCGCCGGTCAAGACCAACATCGACGGCAAGATCGGGACCAGCGACGACAGCCACCCGCCGGCGCTGCGCGAAGTCGTCGTCGACATCGACAAGGACGCCGCGATCGACTCGACCGGCCTGGCGGTCTGCAAAGCGGCGCAGCTGGAAGCGCAGAACACGGCCAACGCGAGGAAGGTCTGCGGAGCGGCGATCGTGGGCACCGGCCTCGCTCACGCCGAGATCAAGTTCCCCGAACAGGAACGGATCATCGTCACCAGCCCGATCACCGTCTTCAACGGCGGCACCAGCGGCGGCAAGACGAAGCTGCTGATCCACACCTTCATCACCGTGCCGGTGCCGGCGGCGATCGTCACCAAGGTGACCGTCTCGAAGAAGGGCGCGGGCCTGCGGTCCGTCGCGAAGATCCCGGTGATCGCGGGGGGTTCCGGCTCGGCGCTCGACTTCAAGTTCAAGCTGGGCCGCGACTACACCTACAAGGGCAAGAAGCGCAGCCTGCTGGCGGCCAAGTGCCCGGACGGCAAGTTCAGGGTCTCCTCGCCGAAGATCCTCTTCGAGAACGAAGCCGCCGTCGAGGGGTTCCCAGCCCAAACGGTGCTGAAGGGGAGCGTGCTGGTCCCCTGCACGCCGAAGGGATAGCCCCGGGCTCGCAGCGAGCTGTGAGGGGCGGCCTCCGGGCCGCCCCTTCCGCTCAGCCGCCCTGTTCGTAGGTGTGCTGGTAGATCGTCGGTGGCTCGTCGCCGAAGATCGGCTCGAAGGGCGCCTGCTGGCTGCAGCCGGGGGCCGGCACCGTCGCGGTGCTGTCCTGGTCGGCCATCGCGTAATGCTTGAGCAGCGCGAACAGTTCTTCGGACTTTTTGAGCCGGCTTTCGTTTTCTTTGGCCGGGTCCGGGTCTTTTTTCGGTTCGACCCGGCTTTGGAAGGCGGGGTCTTTCGGGGTTTCCGGGTCTAGCGTCGCGACGATCCCCGAGCCGCAGTGGCGGGTGTCGAAGCTGAGCAGGCCCTGCGGCAGGCGTTTGGAGGCCAGGGGCTGCGGATAGGCGTTGTTGCGGTTGCTCGTCAGGCGGCGCTGGAAGGTGGCGAGCGATTCGGGACCGAACGGCCCCATCGCCCGCAGGAACTTGACGCCGCCGACGACGCGGGCGTTGGTCGCCGCCGCGACGTTCCCCATCGCCGCCGTGATCTCGTTGCGGTAGAGGCCGAGGCCTTTGAGGACCGGGTTGAGGTTGCGCAGGAAGGGATCGAGGGCCCGCAGCAGGACGGGGAAGTCGTCGCGCAGGAAACGGCGCGCCGCCGGGAAGCCAGTGTCGGCGCGACGGATGACGGGCCCGAACCCTTCGAAGAAGCCCTTCGCCTCGGGCGCGAAGCGCGATAGCGAGACCAGGGTCGGCGAGAGCTCTTCGGCCGCGGGCACGAGCTGGCGCATCAACGGGTCGGTGTTGACCGCGAATTTGCGCAGGCGGTCGAAGGTGAGGCGCGACTCGTCGAGGAAGGTCGGGAAGGCGCGGAACAGCGCTTCGATGTCGCGGTCGCGCGCCGCGGCGGTCCTGAAGACGGCGTTGGAGCTCTGGATCAGGTCGGCGAGCTGGCCCTCGCGGCCACGCAGGGCGCGGAAGGTGACGGCGCCGTTGCTGAACAGCTGCCGGACCGCGAGGCGCTGCGTGTCGAGCACGCGGAAGAGGCGGTCGAACTCGCGGAAGGTCGGTTCCAGTTCGGCGAGCGCCATCGAGAAGCCCTCCCCCTGGCCCTCGATCGCGATCGCCGCCTGGCGCTGCCATTCCTGGAAGGCGGCGCGGGTGCGCGCGTCGAAGGTGCGGAAGATCTCGTCGAGCTGAACCGATTCGGCGATCTGGCCAGCGGGCAGCGTCGCCCCGTCGGGCAGCTCGGCGCCGTCGGAGTCGCCGGGAGTCAGCTCGACGTAGGTCTCGCCGAGCAGGGTCTTGGTGCGCAGGATCGCCCTGGTCCCGCGCGGAATCGGCCCGTACTTGTCGTCGAGGTAGATCGTCGCGAGGGCGTCTTCGCCGTTGGAGGCGAGGTCGATCGCCTGCACTTTGCCGACGGAGACGCCGGATATCCGCACGTCGGACTGCTCGGCCAGCTGCGTCGCCTCTTTGAACGGGACTTTGATCTCGTAGGGCTTCGCCTTGAACGGCGTCGGCCCGCCGAAGGTGATCCAGAGGAAGAGCAGGATGCCGAAGCACGACAGGGCGAAGCCGACGATGACGAGGAGCTGGCCGGTGCTGGGAGCTTGCTTGCTCATTCGCTCACCTGCGGGCCACAGCCCGGGACTCCAGTTTTTTCAGCCTCTTTGTCGGCCGCGATCACCGGCAGCTCGGTGGGCCGCGGCAAACGCGCCCCTTCCAGCACAGTTTTCACGTACGGTTTCGTGCCGGCGCTCGAGAGGCCGTAGGCGAGGAAGGAGCCGTTGCAGGTGATCAGCACCTGAGTGCGCTGGATCGGCCCGCCGGCGTCCTGCAGGTTGAAGCTGGCGTTGACGTCGTGGCTGAGCCAGGGCAGGTAGAAGAGGTAGCTCTGCCGCGACCCCTTCGGCTTGAAGGCGAGCTCGTTGAGGAGGCTGTTGAGGCCGCCGAGGGCGTTGCCGAAGCCGGTGACCGAGGTCTCGAGGTCGGCCGAGCCCTGCTTCGCGTGGCGCACGACCGGCAGGATTTCGCG
>DASWMG010000221.1:0-5181 GCA_036399875.1 Solirubrobacterales bacterium | reverse complement strand
GCGGGGTGTGGGCGGGGATCCCCTCCAGCAAGTCCCGCACCTGGTCGGCGCTGAGTACCCGCGGCAGCTTGTCCTCGCGCTTCGGGCTGGACACCAGGTCGGCCGGGTTCTGGCCGAGCCGCTCGCTGCGGACCAGGAAGTCGAAGAGGCCGCGGATCGCGGCGAGCTTGCGGGCGACGCTGGCTGGCGCCGCCCCCGCCGCCGAGAGCGCCGCGGCGTAGCGGCGCACGTCGCGGTGCCGGACCTCGCCGGGCTCGGCCCCCCTCCCCCGCGCCCACTCGACGAACTGCCCGAGGTCCACCCCGTAGGCCCTGCGCGTCCGCTCCGCCGCGCTCCGCGCCCGCAGGTCGCGGTCGTAGAGCGAGAGCGCTTCGTCCCAGGTCATGAGACTGAATTCGGGTTCGCCTGACCACGTCCTGCGCACGTGAGGGCCAGGTGCCCCTCTAAGCGGCTTGTACTTTTTCGGATTGCGATGACAGCCGAAGGCTGTCCTCCGAAAAAGTTGAGCGTGAGGGGTACCTGGCCCTCGCGCCCCTACCCGATGTAAATAGGCGTCCCGACTTCGACCAGGTCGTACAGCTCTTCCACGTCGGGGATCGCCATCCGCACGCAGCCGTGAGAGGCGGCGCTTCCGAGCGAGTAGGTCTCTTCGGTCCCGTGGATGCCGGCGCCTTCGTAGATCCCCATCCAGCGCGCCTTGAGCGGGTTGGACGGGCCGGGCGGGATGTCCTGCCCGGCCAGCGAGCCGGCCCAGTCGGATTCCGGCACGTGCCAGGTCGGTTCGACCTGCTTGTCCTGGATCGCGTAGAGCCCTTCCGGCGTTTCCAGCCCTTCCTGGCCGACCGCGACGGTGTAGGTCTTGGCCAGCTTCAGGTTCTTCCAGAAGCGCAGCGTGTAGGTGGAGCGGTCGAGGGTCAGGTAGGTCGGGTACTCCTCGGCGACCTCGCTCGCCATCACCTCCGGTTTGAGGGGATGAGTGCGGGCGGCGATCGTGTGGTCGGCGTTCGCGTTCAGGACCGCCGCGTTGAGGTGCTCGGTGAGCAGGTTGTCGCGCAGCTTGCGCCCGTACTCGGGCGGCACCACGGTCAGCGAGCTTCCGGTCGCTTCCACGGTCGCGTCCCGCGGTTCGCGGTTTATCTCCTCGGCGACGTCGCGCACGAAGCGGTTGATCGCCCGCTCGGAGTACTCGACCTCGGCGGGCACCGCCTCGTCGACCTCGCCGCCGGTCACGTAGCGGACGACGCGGCCAGGCAGGCCGCCGTCGCGGCTGACTTCGAGCGCCTCTTCGACCGCTGCGTCGAGGTCGGCGCGGACCCCCAGCTTCTTGCCCGGCAGCTCCCAGCTCTCGCCGTCGTAGCCGACCCGCAGCGAGTGGCGCAGCGGGGCCAGCAACTGTCTGCGCACGGCCCGCTCGGCCCGCTCGGCGTCCATGCCGCCGACGTCGACGCCGCCGATCGTCACGCCCTCGGCGATCTCGTCGTCCCGGGTCGAGTCGTAGGCGTACGCGCCGACCGCCCCCAGCAGGAGCATGGCCACAACCGTGGCGAGCGCGATCTTGGACTTTCTCCCCATCAGGACTTCGTGAGCGTCGCCATGAACATCGTTCGGACGACGCGCCGGAAAAGTTTAGGCACATGGAGCATTCGCCCGAATTGCCTCTCTCCCTGCAACTACCCCTGCGTTCCGCCTCCACGCCTGAGCCTGCGGGTATCTTCCCTGCGTGCGCGCCAAGGACGAGGTCCGCAAGGAGGTTTGGAAGGCGATGGACCGCGAGGGCGTCTCCCGCTTCCCGGGCGCCGAGGGGCGCATCCCCAACTTCGCTGGCGCCCGGCTGGCGGCCGAGAAGCTGGCGGGCCACCGGCTCTGGAAGCGGGCGCGGGCGATCAAGGCAAACCCCGATTCGCCGCAGACCCATGCCCGCCGCCTTGCGCTGGAGGAAGGCAAGACCGTGATCATGGCGGTGCCGCGCCTGCGCGACCCACATCCCTTTCGCGTCCTCGAACCGAAGAGCCTCTCGGCGGCGGCGATGAAGGAGGCGGCGACGATCAAGGGCGCCCTCAAGCACGGCCGCGTGGTCGCCCTCGAAGAGCTGCCGCAGATCGACTTCGTGCTTTGCGGCTCGGTCGCGGTCAACCTCAGCGGAGCGCGGATCGGCAAGGGCGGCGGCTACTCGGACCTCGAGTACGGCGTCCTGATCGACGCCGGCAAGATCGACGACCACACGACCGTGGCCACGACCGTGCACCCGATCCAGATTCTGCGCCGCCACCTGATGAGCACCGCTCACGACCTTCCGGTTGACGTGATCGCGACGCCGCGGGCGACGATCGACGTCGAGCGCCAGTTCGACCGGCCGCGCGGCATCCTCTGGGACCACCTGCAGCCGCCGCAGATCCGCGAGATCCCGATCCTCGAAAGGATGGGCTACGCGTGACGCCCGAGCTGGCCGCCACCGAGCCGAAGGTCTTCCCCGCCGCCGACTACGGCAACCCCGATCCCGAGTGGCTGCGGATCGACTGGCGGGAGCACCTGCGCCGGGTCGAGCTGCCCGGCGCCGAGGTCAACTACGTCGAAATGGGCGAGGGCGACCCGATCCTCTTCGTCCACGGGCTCGCCGGCTGCTGGCGCAACTGGCTCGAAAACATCCCCCACTTCGCCCGCACGCACCGCGTCGTCGCGCTGGATCTGCCCGGCTTCGGCGACAGCCCGATGCCCTCGTGGGAGATCAGCATGGCCGCCTACGGCCAGCTCCTGCACGACTTCTGCGAAAAGTTAGAGCTCGACCGGCTGGCGGCGATCGTCGGCAACTCGATGGGCGGCTTCGTCTCCACCGAGGCGGTGATAGACGAGCCGTCGAGGTTCGATCGGCTGGTGCTGGTCTCCGCCGCCGGGATCAGCTTCGCCGAGGCCGAAGGCCGCCACCTGGAAGCGGCTTTCCGGCTGTTCGAGGCGACCGTCCCCTTCTTCGCCGGCGCCCGCGAGCACTGGGTGAGGCGCTCGCGTGGCCGCGAGATCGCCTTCGGCCGGGTCTTCAAGTACCCGAACCGGGTGCGGCCCGAGTTGCTCGCCGAGCAGATCCATCCCAGTGTGCGGGCGCCCGGCTTCGGCGACGCGACCCGCGCCATCGGCGGCTACGACACGCGGCACCGACTGCCCGAGATCGAGATCCCGACGATGATCGTCTGGGGCCTGAACGACCAGATCGTGCCGGTCGAGGCGGCGATCGGCTACCACCGCTACATCGACCAGTCGCGCCTCGAGATCTTCGAGCGCACCGGTCACGTGCCGCAGATGGAGCGGCCCGCTCGCTTCAACGCGCTCGTCGAGGACTTCCTCGGCGCGGACCCCCTGATCTCGGACTAGCCAGTGATGGCGCCGGCCGAAGCCGAAGAAACGGTCGCCGCGTACTTGGCCATCACGCCGGTCTTGTAGGGCGGCTCGGGCGACTGGTATTCGGCCACCCGCTTGGCGATCTCCTCGTCGGAGAGCGCCACGTCGAGGCGGCGGGCGTCGACGTCGAAGCTGATCTCGTCGCCCTCGCGCACGGCGGCGATCGGGCCGCCCTTGACGGCCTCCGGGGCGACGTGGCCGGCCATCAGGCCGCGGGTCGCGCCCGAGAAGCGCCCGTCGGTGAGCAGCGCCACGTCCTCGCCCAGGCCCTCGCCGACGATCGCCGCCGTCACCTGGAGCATCTCGCGCATGCCGGGGCCGCCGGCAGGTCCCTCGTTGCGAATCACGACGATGTCGCCGGGCCGGATCTTCTGGTCCTTGACGGCGCGGAAGCATTCCTGCTCGGACTCGAAGACGCGCGCCGGGCCGACCTGCTTGGTCCGCTCGGTGCCGGCGAGCTTGACCACGGCGCCCTCGGGAGCAAGGTTGCCGCGCAGGATCGCGAGCCCGCCTTCGGCCTTGAGCGGGTCCGAGATCGGCCGCACGACTTCCTGGCCCTCCTGCTCGGTCGCCGCAGCCGCCTCCTCGCCGATCGTGCGGCCGCTGACCGTGATCTCCTCGCCGTGGAGGAGCCCAGCCTGCGCGAGCCGCTGCAAAACCAGCGGCACGCCGCCGGCGCGATAGAGGTCGGTTGCGACGAAGCGCCCGCCCGGTTTGAGGTCGGCTAGCAGCGGCGTCTGGCGCGAGATCCGCTCGAAGTCTTCGATGTCCAGATCGACGCCGGCCTCGCGGGCGACCGCGAGCAGGTGCAGGACGCCGTTGGTCGAGCCGCCCGAGGCGCAGACGCAGGCGATCGCGTTCTCCAGCGACTCGCGGGTGATGATGCGGCTCGGGCGCAAATCCTCGGCCAGCACCTTCATGACCAGCTCGCCGATCTTCTCGGCGACGGTCTCCTTCTCGTCGTCTTCGGCCGGGACCATCGCCGAGCCGCTCGGGCTGATCCCGAGCGCCTCGAAGGCGCAGGCCATCGTGTTAGCGGTGAACTGGCCCCCGCAGGCGCCGGCGCCGGGGCTTGCCGCGCCCTCAAGCTCGCGCAGTTCCTCGTCGCTCATGTCGCCGGCGGCGTGAGCGCCGATCGCCTCGAAGACGTCGAGGATCGTCACGTCCCGGTCGTGCCAGCGGCCCGGTGCGATCGAGCCGCCGTAGAGCATCAGCGAAGGCACGTCGAGGCGCGCCAGCGCCATCACGCAACCCGGGATCGTCTTGTCGCAGCCGGAGAGGGCGACGATCGCGTCGAACTGGTAGCCGCGCGCGGTCAGCTCGATCGAGTCGGCGATCACCTCGCGGCTGACCAGGGAGGTCTTCATCCCCTCGGTCCCCATCGTGATCCCGTCGGAGATCGCGACCGTGTTGAACTCCATCGGCGTGCCGCCGGCCGCACGTACGCCCGCTTTGATGTGCTCGGCGAGCCCGCGCAGGTGGTAGTTGCAGGGCATCGCCTCGATCCAGGTGTTGGCGATCCCGATCGTCGGCCGGCTCAGCGCGTCGTCGTCGAAGCCGATCCCCTTCATGTAGGAGCGGGCCGCGGCGCGCTCCGGGCCGTCGAAGACTACGCTGGAACGCGGGCGAGGTAGGCCGGTCGCGGTGTCGCCGTTCGTGCTCATGGCTGGAATCTACTGCCAGCCGCCTACCGCGATCCGTCCGGAGTCGGAATGTCGAGCTGCCGGCAGATCGCGCGGGCCAGGGGATAGCCGATCTCTCTGTGTCTTGGAAGCGAAGCGGAGCGCTCGG
>DASWMG010000220.1:0-8285 GCA_036399875.1 Solirubrobacterales bacterium | reverse complement strand
CGCCGCAGCGAAGGTGACGATTAGCGCCTTGGTTTCATTCATACGTTGAGCACCTCCAATGCAGACAAAACGACTATAACGATGGCGAAAACGAAACCCGCGAGACCACCGCTGGCGGTCGCGCGTCGCAACGCAGCCTCCTCGGCTCCGGTCAGCGCCCGAGGCACATGCGCGAGGAAGCCGCAGATCGCGATTGCGGCAGCGATCAAACCTGAGCCCTCGGCGAACTGACTTACGGTCGAAGCGGCGACGATCACCACCCGACCGTAGCCGCACCCGGCGCACGCGTGGCGCGCAGAACGTGCCGATTCTGTGACGCCCGCCGAGACGGGCGTGACCCTCAGGTCTCTTGGTACAGCGGGCCGTCGCCGCCCTCGGGCAGCGTCAGGCGGCCGCCCTTGGCGGTGATCGCACCGCACTGGACGCAGTTGGAGGCGGTGACGTGGACGTCGACCTCGGCGGCGCCGTTCTCCAGTTGCTCGTCGGGGATCTCGTAGACCTGGGCCGGGCACATCGAGACCCACGACTGGGCGATCTCGCGCGGCACCCTGGTCTGGATGCGGACGTGGTTGGGCGCGTCGTCGCGGGTCGCGTTGCCCGAGAGGAAGACCGAGTCGAGCTTGCTGAACGTGATCTCGTTGTCGGGCTGCTCGTACTTGTCGGCTGCCTTGCCGATCTCGACCGGCACCTCGGCGTTGTCCTCAACCTTCCAGTGGCCACCCGGGAAGGCGCCTTTGGTGGCGACCATCGCCGAGCCCATCATGCCGCCGAAGATCAGGCCGCGGGTCAGCGGCTGCTTCATGTTGCGCGAGCGGTAGAGGTCCTTCTCGATCACCGAGCCGCGGATCTTCTCGTCGTAGCTCTCGAAGTTGACCGAGTCGATGTCGGCCTTGAGCGACTCGACGATCGATTCCGCCGCGTACATGCCGGCGTGCATCGCGTAGTGGACGCCGGCGAGTTCGGCGATGTTGACCATCCCGGCGGCGTCGCCTGCGACCAGCATGCCGGGCACCGAGAAGCGCTTCGGCAGCGCCCAGTAGCCGCCTGAGGGGATCGTCTTGGCGCCCCAGCCGACCCGCTTGCCGCCCTCGATGATCTTGTTGATGAACGGGTGCTTCTTGAATTTCTGCAGCTCGTCGTGGACCGAGAAGGTGGCGTCGGTGTAGTCGAGCCCGACCACCAACCCGAAGCAGACCTTGTCCTCGCCCATCGGGTAGATGAAGCTGCCGCCGGCCTCTTTGTAGCGAGGGCTCCAGCGCAGCGGCCAGCCGAGCGTGTGGATGACCCGGTCGAGCGGCTTCGGCACCTCCCAGATCTCCTTGACCCCGAGCTCCCAGGCCTGCGGGTCGGAGCCGTGCATGTCGAAGTAGTCGTAGGCGGCGTAAGTGAGGTGCCCGAGCGTGCCCTCGGCGAGTACGGTCGCCTTGGCGACGACGTCGGAGCCCGGCTCGAAGTTGCCGAGCTCTTCGCCTTCTTTGCCGCGGCCCCGGTCGCCCGAGCGGACGCCCTTGACGATGCGGTCCTCGACCAGCAGCTTGGTGGCGGACGTCTCGGAGAGGATGTAGACGCCGGCCTCTTCGGCTTTGTCGGCGAGGAAGCGGCCCAGTTTGGAGACCGAGAGCGTGTAGGTGCCCTCTTTGCGGAAGTTGGGCGGCGGCGGCTTGAGCGGGAAGGCTTTCTTGGAGGTGAGGAAGTAGGTCGCGTCCTTGGTGACCTCCTGGTAGACCGGCGGCCAGTCGGCCGGGTCCATGTCCGGGAAGAGTCGCGTCAGCGCCGACGGGTCGACGTTGGCGCCTGAGAGCAGGTGAGCGCCGGGAACTTTGCCCTTCTCGATGACAGCGACCGGGACTTCGCCGAGCTTCTCGGTCAGCTCCGGCTCGTCCTCGAGCAGTTGCATCAGTTTGTTGGCGCAGGCAAGCCCAGCGGGCCCGCCGCCGACGATCGCGATCCCGACCTCGATCCGGTCGTCTACCGGGTCGGTGGGCGGGCCGATCGCCTCGGCGGAGTCGAACGGCGGCGGAAACTCGCTGGGCTTGACGGCCATCTGGACTAGCTCCCCTTCTTCGCTTTGATCGCCTCGGTCAGCTTGGGCAGGATCTTGTGGAGATCGCCCACCACGCCGAGATCCGAGAACTCGAAGATCGGCGCGTTCTGGTCCTTGTTGATCGCCAGGATGTTCTCCGAGTTCTGCATCCCGACCTTGTGCTGGATGGCGCCGGAGATGCCGGCGGCCAGGTAGAGCTTCGGCGCGACCGTCTTGCCGGTCTGGCCGATCTGGGCGGCGTAGGGGTACCAGCCGGCGTCGACGACCGCGCGGGTCGCGGCGACGGCGCCGCCCATCGAGTCGGCGAGTTGCTCGCAGAGCTCGAAGCCCTCTTTGGCCCCCAGCCCGCGGCCGCCGCCGACCAGGATCTCGGCGTCCGCGATGTTGACGTCGGCGCCGCGCTGCTCGCCGCGCTGCACCAGCTTGGCCTTGCTCGACCAGGACGAGAGCTCGACCTCGACGTCGACGACCTCGGCGCTACCGCCGGTCTCGTTGGCGTCGAAGGCGTTGAGGCGGCCGATGATGATGCCCGGCTCGCTGACGTAGCCGACGTCGGCGACCTGGGAGTCCTGCAGGATCGGGCGCTCGACGACCAGCTTGCCGTCCTGCGCCTTGACCTGCGTCACCTCCATCGTGACGCCGGCGTTGAGGCGGGCGGTAAGCCCGGCGCCGATCTCAAAGCCGAGCAGACCGCCGCCGAAGAGGGCGTAGCTGAAGCCCTGCTCCTGGATGACCTTGGCCATCGCGTCGACGATCGGCTGAGCGAGGCCCTCTGGCACGCTCTTGGCCCGGTAGACCTTGGCGGCGCCGTAGTTGCCGAGCCCGGCGCAGGCGTCGTCGGCGACGTCGCCAACCACCAGCGCGGCGGCTTCGCCGCCCACCTCGCCGGCCAGCCTGGCGGCCTCGGAGATCGCCCCGAGCGAGTTCTTGTTGAAGTTGCCCTCGTCGTCGTGGAGGGCGTAGGTCAGGATGCCTGCCATCTAGATCAGCTTCCTCTCGTCGAGCCAGGCGACGATCTTCTCGACCGTCTCGTTGGTGTCCTCGTCCTCGATGATCTCCCCGGCCTCCTTTGCGGGCGGCGGGTTGAGCGCGAGGACGCTCGTCTTCGAACCGGATTCGCCGACCATGCCGCCGTCGATGCCGACGTCGGCGGTCGCCTTGCCGTCGAGGGGCTTTTTCTTCGCCCCCATGATCGCTTTCAGGCTCGGGTAGCGCGGCTCGTTGATCGCGTCGCCGACGCTGATCACGGCCGGCAGCTCGACCTCGACCGTGTCGTAGCCGTACTCGGCCTGGCGCTCGCAGCGCAGCTTGCCGTCGGCGACGTCGATCTGGATCACCTGGGTCAGCGAGGGCATCTGCAGGTGGTCGGCGACGACGGCGCCGATCGTGTAGCACTCGCCGTCGTCCGACTGCTGGCCGAGCAGGACCAAGTCGGGACTCTCGGACTCGAGCACTTTCGCGAGCGCGTAGCCGGTGGCGCAGACGTCGGAGCCCTCGAGCGCGGCGTCGGAGAGATGCACCGAGCGGTCGGCGCCGAGCGCCACCGCCTTGTGCAGAGCGCGGACCGCCGATTCGGGGCCCATCGTCACCGCGACGACCTCCTCGACCGGGATCGCGCCGCCCTCCTTGATCTGCATGGCGGCCTCGATGGCATGGGTGTCGAAGGGGTTGAGGTTCTTCTCGCCGCTGCGGTCCAGTCGCATCGTGCTTGGGTCGATGCGCTTCTGGACGGCGGCGTCCGGTACCTCCTTGACCAGGACGCAGATCTTCAAGTTGAAAGCCTCCTTGGCTGGTTGCTCAAGCCGGTTTACGCTGGTTGACTGACCAGTCAATCAGTCTATCGATTACACACGGACGTGTTGCGTTCGTCGGTGATCGATATCACATGAAACCGCTTGCTAGAGCGGTCAGGCGCCTTGGGCGTGGCGCTCGGCGGCGCCCTCGCGGATGAAGTCGACGATCTCGTCGGTCGGAGCGCCCGGGGTGAAGACCGCGGCGACGCCGAGCTCCTTCAGCTCGGGGATGTCCTCGGCGGGGATCGTCCCCCCCACCGTCACCAGCACGTCCTCGACGCCCTGGGCGCGCAGCAGCTCGACCACCTTGGGCACCAGCGTCATGTGGGCGCCGGAGAGGATCGAAAGGCCGACCGCGTCGGCGTCCTCCTGGATCACGGTCTCGGCGATCTGCTCCGGCGTCTGGTGCAGGCCGGTGTAAATGACCTCCATGCCGGCGTCGCGGAGCGCGCGGGCGATGATCTTGGCGCCGCGGTCGTGTCCGTCCAGGCCCGGCTTGGCGACGACGACGCGGATCTTGCGGGCGGTTGCTGCCTCCATCGCGGCGGAACCCTAGAACACCGGGCTCTCGGTGTAGGTACCGAAGACCTCTTGAAGGGCGGCGACCATCTCCCCCTCGGTCGCCCGGGCGCGCGCCGCCTCGAGGATCGGCGGCATCAGGTTGGCGTCGCCGGAGGCGGCGCGCTTCAGCTCGCCGAGCGTCGTCTCGACCGCGGCGGCGTCGCGGCGCCCGCGGGTCGCCGCCAGGCGGTCGGTCTGCTTGCGTTCGAGCGCCGGGTCGATGCGCAGGATCGGCGTCGGCACCTCGTCTTCGGCGGCGAAATCGTTGACGCCGACGACGATCCGCTTGCGCTCATCGACCTCGCGCTGGTAGCGGAAGGCCGCGTCGGCGATCTCGCGCTGGGGGAAGTTGCGGCGGATCGCCTCGACCATCCCCCCCAGCTCGTCGATCCGGGCGAAGTAGTCGTAGGCGGCGGCCTCCATCTCGTCGGTGAGCTTCTCGACGAACCAGGAGCCGCCGAGCGGGTCGGGGGTATTCGGCGCGCCGGACTCGAAGGCGATGATCTGCTGGGTGCGCAGCGCCACGCGCACCGCCTCCTCCGTCGGCAACGCCAGCGCCTCGTCGAAGGAGTTCGTGTGCAGGGACTGGGTGCCGCCGAGCACCGCGGCCAGCGCCTCGAGCGAGGTCCTCACGACGTTGTTGAGCGGCTGCTGGGCGGTCAGCGAGACGCCGGCCGTCTGGGCGTGGAAGCGCAGTCGCATCGACTCCTCGCGCTTGGCGCCGTAGGTGTCTCGCATCTCGCGGGCCCAGATGCGGCGCGCCGCCCGGTACTTGGCGATCTCCTCGAAGAAGTCGATGTGGGCGTTGAAGAAGAAGGAGAGCCGCGGCGCGAAGTCGTCGACGTCGAGGCCACGCTCGAGCGCCCGCTCGACATAGGTGAATCCGTCCTTGAGCGTGAAGGCGAGCTCCTGCTGGGCGGTCGAGCCGGCCTCGCGGATGTGGTAGCCGGAGATCGAGATTGGGTGCCAGCGCGGCATGTTCTCAGTGCACCACTCGATCATGTCGGTGACGAGGCGCATCGCCGGCTCGACCGGGAAGCACCACTCCTTCTGGGCGATGTACTCCTTGAGGATGTCGGTCTGGATCGTGCCGCCGAGCTGGGTCGGCGGCACGCCCTGCTTCTCGCCGACCAGGACGTAGAAGGCGAGCAGGATCGCCGCGGGCGCGTTGATCGTCATCGAGGTGGTGACGCCGGCCAGGGGAATGCCCTCGAAGAGGTCTTCCATGTCGTCTAGGCTGTCCACCGCGACCCCCTCGCGCCCGACCTCGCCGAGGCTGCGTACGTGGTCGGAGTCGTAGCCCATCAGGGTCGGCATGTCGAAGGCGGTCGAGAGGCCGGTCTGGCCGTGGTCGAGCAAATAGTGGAAGCGCTCGTTGGTCTCCTCGACCGTGCCGAAGCCGGCGAACTGGCGCATCGTCCAAAGCCGCCCCCGGTGCATCGACTCGTAGGGCCCGCGGGTGAACGGGAACTCGCCGGGACGGCCGATCGTCGCGTCGGGGTCTGCCGGGGCCGTCTCAGGTCCGTAGAGCCGCTCGATCGGGTGGCCGGACATCGTCGTGCGCTCCGCCGGGCCCTCGACAGCCTCGATCTCCGCAGCCTCGACTTCTGCCCGCGGCTTCTGCTCCGGCTTGGCACCTGGCTGGCTGGCCATCCGAACAGTCTAGGGCGCGGGACCTCGGCGGTGGCCGAGATCCCGCGCATGTGGGTCGGCTAGCCGTACCAGATGCCTTTCTGGGTTCCTTCTGTGTCCTGACCTTTGAGTGTCACCGACCCCGTGTAGGTGCCGTTGCTGGCTTCTCCGCCGACTTCGCAGCCATCCCGTTTGTATTTCAGTCCCGAGAGTGTCCAGGTGAGCAGGATGTCGCGGGTCGTCCCAGCACCTTCGTTTTTGACGTCCACGTTGCCGCTCGCGTTCTGCGCGCCTATTGTGATCGTGCAGCCTCCAGCGAACGAGTCGTAGGTTGTTTCAATCGCTTTTTCGGCCGGACACTCGATCGCGAAGCTCGCGGTGCTACCCGACAATGGGAATTTCAGCACGTAGGCGCAGCCGTTCATGTTGACTGTTACTTCCCGTTCAAGCCCTTTGCAGCCACTATAGGTCGGCGCGAGTGTGACTTCTGCCGTCGCCAGCGCGGAGGTTGTACCGGTCACCGAAGCGGTAGTGCATTTGACGGCGCCGACCAGTATGCCGAACGTGTAGGCGTTTTCGGCGACCTGCTGACCCGTCAGCGAGGTGTGCGCGACTTCCGAGCGAACTCTCTTCGCGATAGCGCCTGGTGTCGCTGTGATCCCAACCGGTTCCAGCCATGTGGTGTATCCGCTCACCGGGATGGAGCCCGTGAGTTCGCCCGCCGTGGAGCTCGTCGAAGCGGCGAACACGCAAATGCCCGCGTGCACTTCCATCGCGATCCCTTTCACGGCGAGTTCCGCTGTGACCGCGTTTTTGCCCAGTTGGGTGACGTTTTTGTAGTCGAGACCGGTAACGAGCTGGGGGATGATCTTGATCGTGCAGAAGCCAGAGATGATTTCGATTTTTTTCCCGGTAGGACAATTCAGTTCAGCTGTGCTGAGGAATTCGTTTCCCCCATAGCCCATCTTTGCGATGAAATAGCAGCCGTTGGTTTTAACTTCGACTTTTTCGTCTTCGCCTTCGAGTGTCCTAACGCATTTCGAATAGGTCGGAGTTAATGTCACCTGCTGGGTTGTTGTCGCGGCAGAGCCACTCAATGTGCCGGCATACGACGATTCTTCGCATTGGTACGCCGCCACGGTAGACAACTTGAACTCCGTTCGGTCGGTTCCTGACTCCGCGCCCCGCACTTCGACGTGATGTTCGACGGGTTCAGCCACGAAATGACCGTTGACCGTCGCCGAGGCTCCGCTCACGCCGATCGCTCCGAACGCAATCGTTGAGAGCACCACGACAATGACGCACTGGATCCTGCGTTTCAGTCTGTTCCCTTCCTGTTGACCTTCATGAGGAGAGGGAATGATAAGAACTTATTGAGTGAACGACGGGCTAGCGTCGAACCGGAAAGCGGCGCGGGGGCGGGACGCGGCGGCGCGCCGCGACATGGCGGGCGCCGAAGCCGGCGACGGTGGCCAGCGCGGTGATGGCGAGCGCAACGATGCGGCGGCCCAGCCGCTCGAAGCACATCGCCTGCCAGCCTTCCTCGCGCGCGATCCTCGCCAGCTCCGGGTCCGGGTTGACGACCACGGGGTTGCCCACAGCGCGCAACATCGGCAGGTCGGAGAGCGAGTCGGAGTAGGCGTAGGAGTCGGCGAGGTCGATGCCGTGCTCGGCGGCGAATTCCTCCATCGCCTTCACCTTCCCCTTGCCGTAGACGAAGGGCCCCTCGAAGCGGCCGGTGAAGACTCCGTCAGCCGCCTCGTAGCTGGTGCCGATACCGCCGTCCATGCCGAGCACCTGCGAGAGCGAGGAAACGACGCCGTTTCCGGCGGCGCTGACGATGAAGGTTGCGCGGCCGGCGTCCTGGTGCGCGTAGACCTCCTCCAACATCTGGGGATAGACGCGAGGCAGGATCGCCGCCATCACCTCGGGGTTGAGCCGTTCCAGACTGCGAACCGGGACGCCGGTTATGAGGTCCCGGGCTACGCGCAGCACCTCTTCGGTGCGCGCGTCGGTCGTGCCGCGAAGGCGGTAGCGCAGGTGCTCGACCGCCCAGCTCGCGAGCTGGCGGCGGCCGATGATCCCGTGCCGGGTCGCGACGCGGGCGAACTGCATTCCCGACGACCCCGCCATCAGGGTCTTGTCCAGGTCGAAGAACGCAGCCGCCCGCTGCAAAGCGTGACTCGCCGGCCCTAGGAGCCGCTGACCTCGAGCACGATCGCGTCGCCCTGGCCGCCGCCCGAGCAGATCGCCGC
>DASWMG010000219.1:0-3726 GCA_036399875.1 Solirubrobacterales bacterium | reverse complement strand
CTGGTCGGCGTGCGCGGCAACTACGACGACGTCAACCGGCTCTGCACGCAACTGGCCGAAACGCGCCCCTGGGCTTTCGTCAACGTCAACCTGCGGCCTTACTACGCGGAGGGCTCGAAGACGCTCGCCTACGAGACCGCCGAGCAGCTCGGCTGGGAGCTCCCCGACCGGGTCGTCTGCCCGATCGCCTCCGGCTCGCTCTTCACCAAGGTCGGCCGCGGCTTCCAGGAGTGGCTCGACCTCGGCCTGCTGAGCGGCGAGCTGCCGGTCTTCAACGGCGCCCAGGCGCAGGGGTGCAGCCCGGTCGCGACCGCCTTCGCCGAAGGCTGGGACGTCTGCAAGCCCCAGAAGCCCGACACGATCGCCAAGAGTCTGGCGATCGGCGACCCGGCCGACGGTCCCTATGCAGTCGAGCACGCCCGCGCCACCGGCGGCCGCATCGACGCCGTCGACGACGATGAGATCCGCGCCGCGATCCGGCTGCTCGCTGAGACGACCGGCATCTTCACCGAGACCGCCGGCGGCGTCACGATCGGCGTCCTCGCCAAGCTCGCCGAGCGCGGCGACATCGGCTCGGGCGAGCGGGTCGTCGTCTACATCACCGGCGAGGGGCTGAAGACGCTCGACGCGGCGCGCGATAGCTTCCACATGCACGAGATCGACCCCGATCTCGACAGCTTTGAGTCCGAGTTCGAGCACCAGGAGGCAGTCGTCTGATGGCAGTCAAAGTCAAGATCCCGACCCAATTGCGCGCCGCGACCGGGGGAGAGGCCGAGGTCGAGGTCTCCGGCTCGACCGTCGGCGAGGTGCTCGACGCCGTCTTCGAGGCGCACGGCGACCTGCGCGCCCGGATCACCCAGGACGGCGACCTGCGCCGCTTCGTCAACGTCTACGTCAGCGGCGAGGACATCCGCTTCCAGGACGGCCTCGACACGGCGATCAGCGAAGGCGACGAGGTAACCATCCTGCCGGCGGTCGCGGGGGGCTGAGCGTCCGTCGCTCGAACTTCTGATGCTTTGATGACCCTATAGGCATCAAAAAGCGCCAGAAGTCGATGAAACCCCCGGTCGTAATCCTCTGTGGCGGTCGCGGAACGCGCCTGCGGGAGCGCACCGAGACCGTGCCCAAGGCGCTGGTGGAGATCGGCGGGCGGCCGATTCTCCAGCACGTGATCGGCATCTACGCGGCGCAGGGATTCGAGCGGTTCCTGCTTGCCACGGGCTACCTCGGCGAGGCAGTGGAGGAGTTCGTCGGGGACGAGGACTGGGGTGGCTTGCAGGTCGAGTGCGTGGAAACCGGCGCTGACACGCCGACCGGCGGGCGGCTGGCACTGCTCGGCGAGCGGCTCGGCGCTGAGCGGTTCTGCGCTACCTACGCCGATGGCGTCGCCGACATGGACCTCGACGCGCTGTTGCGCTTCCACGCCGGGCACGGCGCCCTGGCGACGATGACCGTCGTGCGGCCCCACCTGCAGTGGGGCGTCGCCGAGCTGGCCGAGGACGGGACGGTAGAGGGCTTCGTCGAGAAGCCGCGCAGCGAACACTGGATCAACGGCGGCTTCTTCTGCTTCGAGCCGGGCGCGCTGGAATACCTGGATGAGCGCAGCGTGCTGGAGCGCGAGCCGCTCTCGCGTCTCGCCGGCGACGGGGAGCTGCGCGCCTTCCGCCACAACGGCTTCTGGGACTGCATGGACACCTACAAGGACGCGGTGGTCCTCAACGACATGTGGGCGAGCGGCGAGGCCCCCTGGGCCACCCGCTTCGGTGACTGTGGAGTTGTGCCGCCTATAGCCGGCTCCAATCCACAGTCGGCACCGCTGGGGGTCCACCCGTGACTGTTCTGGTCACCGGTGGTCACGGTTTCGTCGCCTCTCACCTTGCTAGGGCGCTGCTGGAGCGCGGCGACTCGGTGCGCGTGCTCGACCGGCCCGCGCCACGGGAGGCCGACGTCGGCGGCGAGCGGCTTTCGGCTCTGGCGCTGCTCGGGATCGCCGGCGACGTCGAGGTCGCGGAGGGGGACCTGCGTGACCGCGAGGCGGTTGCGGCAGCCGTCTCCGGCTGCGACGCCGTCTTCCACCTGGCCGCCCAGACGATCGTCGGCGTCGCACGTCGTTCGCCGCTGGAGACCTTCGAGACCAACGTGCGGGGCGCCTGGCACGTCTTCGAAGCCTGCCGGGAGCACGGGGTGGCGGGGGTCGTCTTCGCCTCCTCCGACAAGGCCTACGGGTCGAGTCCCGAGCTGCCGTATCGCGAGGACTTCCCGCTGCGCGCCGCCTACCCCTACGACGCCAGCAAGGCCGCCGCTGACATCGTCGCCCGCAGCTACGCGAACGCCTACAGCGTTCCGCTCGCCGTCACTCGCTTCGCCAATGTCTACGGCGGTGGCGATCTCAACTTCTCGCGGCTGATACCGGAGACGGTCGTCGCGGTTCTGGAGGGCCGACGCCCGCAGATCCGCTCCGACGGAAGCCCCGAGCGGGACTTCCTCCACGTCGACGACGCTGTCTCGGCCTACCTGAAGATCGCCGCCGCCTTGGAGCGCGGCGCCGGGGTGGGGGAGGCGTTCAACGCCGGCGGCGAGCGGCCGCACTCGGTGCGCGAGGTGGTCGAGTCGATCGCCGCCGCCGCCGACACCGAGGTCGAGCCCGAGTTCCTCGGCGAGGGCAGTCCCGACGGCGAGATCGATCGCCAGTTCGTCGACTCGGCCAAGCTGCGCGACCTGACCGGCTGGCGGCCTCGGGTCGTACTGGCCGACGGCCTGCGCCGCACGCTCGAGTGGTATTGCGCCCACCCCGAGGCGCGACCGAGCCGCGAGGCGACCCGGCTAGGCTGAGCTCCATGTGCGGGCGCTTCACCGTCACGGCCAAGGACACCAAGACGATCGCCGACCGCTTCCAGGTCGAGCTCGAAAAGTCGCTGGAGCGAAGCGGCTCCGGCGAGGCGCCGGCGCCGACCAAGGAGCGCGTGAAGAAGGCGGAATCGGCGCTCGGTCGCTTCAACGTCGCGCCGACCCAGGAGGTGCTGACGGTGCGGGCCTCGCCCGACCCCGAGGAGGCGGCCCGTGGCGAGCGCGAGGCGCGACTGATGCGCTGGGGCTTGGTGCCGCGCTGGGCCAAGGACCTCAAGGTCGGCTACAAGATGATCAACGCCAAAGCCGAGAACCTGACGTCGAGTCGCGCCTACTCGCCGCTGGTCGGCAAGTTCCGGCATCGCTGTCTCATCGTCGCCGACGGCTTCTACGAGTGGATGAAGGCCGAGGACCCCAAGCAGCCACGCCAGCCGTGGCGCTTCACGGTCGACGGCGGCGCGCCCTTCGCCTTCGCGGGGCTCTGCACGCGCAAGGAGTGGGACGCCGAGGACCGCGGCTTCGAGGACGGCTGGCTCTACAGCTGCACGATCGTCACCACGACGCCCAACAACGTGGTCGCCAGGGTGCACGACCGGATGCCGGCGATCCTGCCCGGCCCTGAGGCCGAGGCGGCCTGGCTGAATCCCGGACTGGAGGTCGAGGACGCGATCGCGATGTGCGCGCCCCTGCCGGCGGCGCGGATGGAAGGCGCTCCGGCGAACCCCAAGCTGAACAAAGTCGGCAAAGGCGCCGAGGGGCCCGAGCTGCTCGTCGCGCCTCAGTAGGCGTGCGCGGGGATCAGCCGAGCGAGCCGGCGGTGCGCACCGTCGCGGCGCCGACGGCGTTCTCGACCCTGCAGACGACGCGTCCGGAGGGAGC
>DASWMG010000218.1:0-5998 GCA_036399875.1 Solirubrobacterales bacterium | reverse complement strand
GAAGCCGCCGCCCGGCTCCGCCTACTTCGGCGTCTTCTTCGAAGTGCAGAACGAAAGCGAAGAGCCGCAGCGGCTCGCCGACGAGTTCACGATCACCGACATCGACCACAACAAATTCGAGGCGGTCGAGAGCGAGAGCCTCTACGCCTTCCCGGTCGGTGGCGAGGTGGAAAGCCAGGAACAGATCCCGGTCCTCGACTCGACCGCCCAGCTGGGCCCGATCGAAGGGTCGGCGGTGATCTTCGAGCTTCCCGCCGAGGCGCTCGAGAACCGGCCGCTGGAGCTGGAGATCCCCGCCCCCGACGGTACGGGCGAAGTCACGCTCGATCTCTAGGCGCGCTTTTAGAGCCCGGCCGAGAGCACTTCCGCCGCCGCTGGGGCCGCGACTTCGCCGCCCGACGCTTCGGCTTCGATCAGCAGCACGCCCACCGCGAGGCGGGGCTTCTCCGCCGGGGCGAAGGCGGCGAACCAGGCGTCCTTAATCTGGACCGGGTTGTCCGAGTCCTCCTGGCCGGGCTTGGGGCCGAGCTCGGCGGTGCCGGTCTTGCCCGCCACCTGGGCCTCGGCGATTGCGCCGGCGGTGCCGGTGCCGGCCGTCACGACGCCGACCATCAGCTCGGTAATCTGGTCGGAGAGCTTGTCGGTCATCACGCGGACGGGCTCGGCGTCGGCTCGCAGCTTGCGGTTGGCGACGATCGAGGTCGGCTGGCGCACGCCGCCGTTGGCGATCGTCTGCGCGACCGTCGCCATCTCCAGCGGCGTCGCCAGCACTTCGCCCTGGCCGATCGCGCTGACGCCGAGGTCCAGTTCGGTGCCGATCTCGGTCGGAATGCTGGGCTCCGGCAACTCCATCTCGCCAACGACCTCCGCCGCGTACAGCGTCGGCGGCGAGTTGAAGCCGAACTGCTCGGCGGTCTCGACCAGCTTGTCGTTGCCGACCTCCGGCCCGAGCGGCGCGAAGACCGCATTGCACGAGTGGGCGAACGCTTCGGGGAAGCTGCCGCCGCAGAACTCGCCGTTGGCGTTGTAGATGAAGCGTCCGCCGACGTTGACTCCGTCGGTGATTTCGAATTCGTCGTCGAGGGAGACGGCGCCCTCCTGCAGGGCGGCCGTGGTGGTGACGAGCTTGAAGGTCGACCCGGGCGGGCGCGGCGCCGAGAACGCCTGTCCGGCAACCGCTCGCACGTCGCCGCTCTCGGTGTCGAGGACGGCGATCCCGCCGAGCCTCCCGGCCAGTGCCGCCACCGCGGCCTCCTGGATTTCGGGGTCGACGGTCGTCTTGACGGGCGCCCCCGGCCGCGGCTCGCCTTCGGCCAGCGTGCGGCTGGCGCCGCTGGCCGCGTCGACGGCGCTGAGCGTGCCCCCGGGCTTGCCGGCCAGCCGCTGGTTGAAAGCGCGCTCGAGGCCGCTGACGCCGACCGGCGTCCCGGCCGGAAACCCCTGGCGCGCCAGCACCGGCAGGTCCTCGTCTTCGGGCGTCCCGACTTCGCCGGTGACGTCGATCGCGTCGGTGCCGAGCGGGTGTTCGCGCGCCTCGGCCGGTCCTTCGGCGAGCGGCTGGCCGTCCCTGGCCAGGATCGGCGCCCGCGGCGCCAGCTCGACCTCGCTTTCGAGCCGCTCGCCGGGCCGCAGCCCTGGGAACACCAGGCTTTCGTTCCAGGCGACTCCCTCCTCGGAGACGGGCAGCTCGACCTCCGCCTCGAAGCTGCCGAACGCGACCGTCCCGACCTCCGCTCCGATCGCGACGACCGTGCCGTCGCCGTCCTCGCTCGGGTCGCCGGGGCCGCCCAGCGCCAGCGCGCGCAGGGTCGCCGTCTCGGCCGCGCCGCGATAGGCGGCGGCGAGGGCCGCTTCGCTCACCAGGCGGCGCGAGGCCGGGTCAAGCTGGCTGTACATCGCCTTGAAGTCCCGGCGCTCCCAGGCGTCGGCGAACCGCTCGGCGATCTCCTTCTCCGGCGACTCGGAGCTGCCCGAGGTAGCCCCCCAGACAAACGCCACGAGGGCAACGAGGGCGAGGGGAATGGCGCGGGTGACGATGCGCCGTCGCCGCTCGACGTCTGCGGACACGGTGCTCATCGTTTGGAAACTAGTTAGGGGACAGGTCGTCTAACCGGTGCAGGGGCCGGTGTCAACCGGGCTCGCCGTGTCAGCGAGGGCGGCGCGGACGACGTTGTTCGGGATCCCGTAGCCGCCGGTCGGTCCGGAGGTGGTCGAGGCGAAGACCGTCGCGAGCACCCGGCCGGCCGCGTCCACCAGCGGGCCGCCCGAGTTGCCGCTGCGCACCGAGCCGCGCAGGAAGACGATGCGGCGGCGCAGGGAGCCGCGCCCGTAGGCGTCCTCGCTGACCACCTCGCGGGTCTCGCCGAGGCGGGCGGGGGTGAGCGCGTAGGGGCCGTTTTCGGGAAAGCCGAGCACCGCGCCCGACTGACCGCTGCGCGGGGCCTGTGCCATCGCCAGTGCCGGGAGCGAGGCGTCGACGCGCAGCACGGCCAGGTCGTTGTCGCTGTCGTAGTGGACGGCCACCACGTCGAGTGAGACGCCGTCGCCGGTCGTCACCGTCGTGTCGTCCTGCCCAGCGACGACGTGGGCGTTGGTGACGACGAGGCCGGGCGCTCCAACCCAGCCAGAGCCCTCGACCCCGAGCCCGCAGGCCGTGCCGAGCACGCGGACCACGGAGCGGCCGGCGCCGAGGACGTCGGAATCCTTGGCGATCGCGGCGTCGGGCGGGGCGACCGGCGTCGTCGGACCGGCCAGCGAAGGCGCCGGATCGATGCGGTTGAGCGCGTTGAGCAGCGGGCCGGACGGCGGCAGCAAACGGTTGAGCCCGCGCAGGATCGAGGAGCGCTGGACGTCCACCCGCAGCTCGCCCGTGCCCGGCGCGTGCAGCGCGACCGCTCCGAACGCCCAGGCAAGCGCGAGGGCGAGGGCGGCGACGAGCGTCGCGCCTCCCGCTCCGTCGAGGAAGTGCAGAGCTCGGCCCCGGATCAGGCGGGCACGCATGCCGAGCGCCAGGCTCTCGACAGTGACGGCGACGAGGGCGCCAACCAGAAGCGCGCCGAGCGCGGCGACGAGCGGCGCGTAGGGCGACTTAGAGCCCTCGTTGAGGAGGAGCGGGGCTACGCGGCCGCCGGCGAAGGCGCCGAAGCCGAAGCCGGCGAGCGTGAGAGCGCCGACGATCAACCCCTGCCGCCAGCCCCACAGGGCCAGCGCCAAGGTGAAGGCGACGATCGCCCAGTCGAGAACGGTCACGCGCGAATACAAGCAGGCGCCAGAGGCCGTCAGGCCCGCGACTTACGTTCAGTAAGCTGGTTGCGGCGTGGATTCCTCTACCAGTCCAGAGCAGTCCGCTGTGCTCACGGAGGATGAGCACGCCGCTGTCTGCCCTCACTTCCACGCCGCGATTGAGCTGATCGGCAAGCGCTGGACGGGCGCGATCGTCTTCGCCCTCACCGACGGACCGCTGCGCTTCGGCGAGCTCGCCAAGGCGGTCCCCGGCGTCTCTGACCGGCTGCTCTCGCGGCGGCTGCAGGAGCTGGAGGCGGAGGGGCTGGTCGTGCGCCACGTCGAGGCCGGGTCCCCCGTGCGCGTCACCTACTCGCTGACGGAGGCCGGCGCCGACCTCGAGCCGGCGATCGCGGAGCTGAAGGACTGGGCTCGCCGTCATCGCGTCTGAGGCCGAGCCCGTCTCTGCGCGTCAGGAATGGGCACTACCCTCGAACGCATGAACCTGCCCGGTCCGTTTGCCGTCGGGGCCTACGCCCGCAAGCTCGAGGAGGAGATGCGGCGGCGGGCGCGCGTGCTGCTGATCGGCGAGGTGACTGGGCTCAGTCGCAGCAAGACGCAGGCCTACTTCGAGCTTCGCGACGCCGAGGGGGCGGTGCCGTGCGCGATCTGGCTGAACGACCTCGAAAAGCTCGACCTGCCCGAGGGGGGCCTGCGCGACGGCGCCGAAGTGGTCGTCGGGGGCGGGCCGAACTACTACCGGGGCAGCGCCCACTCCTCGCCCAGCTTCGCCTTCCGCGCCACGCACCTGCGGCTGGCGGGGGAAGGCGACCTGCTGGCGCGGCTGCAGGCGCTGCGCGAGCAGCTGCGCGCCGAGGGCCTGTTCGAGCTGCAGGGCAGGCTGCCGCGCCCGCGGCTGCCGAAGACGATCGGCGTCGTCACCGCCGAGGGCGGCGCCGCGCGGCGGGACCTGGTGGCGGGTCTGCGGCGGCGCGGCTGGGCCGGCACGGTCGTCTGGGCCTTCGCGCCGGTGCAGGACCGCCGCGCGGCGCCGGCGATCACGGCAGCGATTCAAGGCCTGGCCGCGCGTCCGGAGGTGGAGACGATCGTCGTGGCCCGGGGCGGCGGCAGCCTCGCCGACCTCTGGGCCTTCTGCGACGAGACCCTCTGCCGCACGGTCGCGATGCTGCGGGTGCCGGTGGTCAGCGCGATCGGCCACGAGCGCGACTCGACCCTGATCGACGACGTCGCCGCCGTCGCCTGCTCGACCCCGACCCACGCGCCCGAAGCGGTCGTCCCCCTGGACTGCGGCGCGGCGCGCGAGAGTCTGCTCCGCTGCTCGTCGGCGCTGCGCCGGGCGGGCGAGGGCGCAGTCGGCGTCCGCACCAGGCATCTCGTCGCGCTGGCGCGGGGCCCGGCTCGGGCGCTGCGCCGCGAGCGGATCGCCCTCAACCAGAAGACGCGCGAGATCCGCGCCGCCTCCGAGCGCGGCGTCGGCGAGCGCACCGCCTTCCAGCGGCGGATCGCCGGCGTCGTCCTCGACCGCGCTGCCCGGCGGGCGGCCGGCCCCGAAGCCAAGCAGCGCCGCGACGCCCTGGCGCGCGCCGAGGTCGCCTTCCGCGCCCACGACCCCGAGCGGACGCTGGAGCGCGGCTACGCCCTGGCCGAGGACGCCGACGGCGAGCCGGTCACCAGCGCCGCCTCGGCACGCGCCCTCGACCGCATTAGTCTCCGATTCAGCGATGACCGAATCGACGTCAAGCCAACCTGATTCCTACGAGGCCGCCGTCGAGCGCCTCGAGCAAATCATCGACCGGCTCGACTCCGGCCAGGCGGGCCTGCGCGAGACGCTCGACCTCTGCCGCGAGGGCCGCGAGCTTGTCACCTACTGTGCCGCGGAGCTCGACGCGGTCAGCGCCGGGCTCCAGGAGCTGCGACTCGACGAGCTGGCTGCGAAGCTGGAGCAGCAGCCCGCCGAGCCGCGGCAGTCCTGAAGCGCTCTACGCCCGCCCCTCGGCTCCGACCGCGTCGCGCTCGACGTCGAGCTTGGGCAACACCCGCTCCAGCCAGTCCGGGATCCACCAGTTGCGGTGGTCGAGCAGCTGCATAACCGCCGGCACCAGGACCATCCGGACCACCGTCGCGTCGAGGAAGATCGCCGAGGCGAGCCCGATCCCGAACAGCTTCAGGAACACTTCGGGTGAGGCGACGAAGGCGAGGAAGACGACGACCATGATCGCCGCCGCCGCCGTGATCACCCGGGCGGTCTTGGCCAGGCCGTCCGCGACCGCGTCGCGCGTCCTGCCCTGCTTGAGGTACTCCTCGCGTATCCGCGAGACCAGGAAGACCTCGTAGTCCATCGAGAGGCCGAAGAGGATCGCGAACATCATCACCGGCATGAAGGGCGCGATTGGCACTTCGTGATCGATCCCGATCAGCTGGCCGAGGGTGCCGCCCTGGGCGACCAGAGTCATCACACCGTAGGCGGCGCTCACCGAGAGCAGGTTCATGATTCCCGCCTTGAGCGAGATCAGCGGCGAGTGGAAGGCGACCAGGAGGAGCAGGAACGAGAGCCCGACCACGCCGAGGACGAAGATCGGGATGCGGTCGACGATGTACTCGCTCTGGTCCTCCAGCGCGGCGTTGAGGCCGCCGACCTTGGCGTCGATCCCGGTCCCCGCCAGCTCCTCGGGCAGGACGAAGTCCCGCAGGTGCTTGACCAGGTCGGTGGTCGCCTCGTCCTGCGGCGAGGTGGTCGGGGTGACGGTCAGGATCG
>DASWMG010000217.1:0-2328 GCA_036399875.1 Solirubrobacterales bacterium | reverse complement strand
CGTCTCGACCAGCATCCTCCCCCACCTCACCTCCCTGCACAGCAGCGACGAGCCCGGCAGCGAGCATGAGTTCCACCGCTCGGTGCTGATGGTCCTCGGGGCCATCGCCGCCTTCACCGCCGTCGTCGCGCTCTGCGTGGTCGTCGCCGGCCCGCAGCTGATGCAGCTCGCCTTCAGCGAGAAGTTCACCTACGACCGTGGCGGACTGCTACTCGTCACCGCCGGAATGGGGTTGTACCTGGCCTCGGTGACGATCAACCAGGCCTGCGTCGCGCAGGGCCAGGTCCGGCGCGCCTCCGCTCGCTGGATCGGCTGCGCGGCGCTCTTCGTCGCCTGGTGCTTCCTGGCCCCGCTCGGCGACGAGTTCCGCCGCGTCGAGATCGGCTTCGCGCTCGCGGCAGGACTGCTGCTGGCGCTGCTCTTCGCGATCTACCGCCGTCCGCACGAGCGGGCCGAGGACATACCGCTGGCCGGGTCCGGCGAGGCCCTCGAGGCGCGCCTGGCGGCGGTCGACGAGGGCTCCTAGAGCTGGCATGGAGGGCAACGATGCCGAGCTGATCCTCGCCGTCGGCGTCCTGCTCGCGGCCGGGATATTCGGCGCCCTGCTCGCCGACCGGGTGCGGATCCCCGGTCTGCTCCTCTTCCTCGGGCTCGGCATGCTGGCCGGTTCGGAGGGGATCGGCGGGATCGAGTTCGACGACGCCGAGCTGGCGCGGACGCTCGGCACCATCGCCCTCGTCCTCATCCTCTTCGAGGGCGGGCTGACCGCGGGCTGGTCGGAGATCCGACCGGTGCTCGGCACCGCGGCCTCGCTGGCGACGCTGGGAACGGCCGTCACCGCGGTCGTCGCCGGCCTCGCGGCGACCGAGATCTTCGACCTGGACACCCTGGAAGGGATGCTGGTCGGAGCGGCTGTGGCCGCGACCGACTCGGCGGCAATCTTCGCCGTGCTGCGTCGCTCGACCCTCGAGAAACGCCTCGCCCGTTCGCTCGAGGGCGAGTCGGGGCTGAACGACCCGGTGGCGCTGCTGCTCGTGATCGGCTTCATCGAATGGATCCAGGAGCCGGGCTACGGCCTCCCCGACATGGCCCTTCTGCTGGTTCTCAAACTGGCGATCGGCACCGCGATCGGGCTCGCCCTCGGGCGCGCCTCGGTCCTCGCACTGAGCCGGGTGCGGCTGCCGACCGACGGGATCTATCCGGTGGCGACGATCGCGATCGCCGGCCTGGCCTTCGGCCTCACCGAGATCGCCCACGGCTCCGGCTTCCTCGCCGTCTACCTGACCGGGCTGGCGCTCGGCTCGGGCCGCGTGCCGGCGCGCCGCACGGTCGTCGCCTTCCACGAGGGGGTCGGCTGGGTCGCCCAGATCGGCCTCTTCGTGCTGCTCGGCCTGCTCGTCTTCCCCAGCACCCTCGACGAGGTGGCGCTGGAGGGCCTGGCGCTCTCGGCGGTCCTGATCCTGCTCGCCCGTCCGCTCGCCGCCTTCGCCGCGACGCTGTTCTCGCCGCTGAACCTGCGCGAGCGGGCGATGCTCGCTTGGGCGGGGCTGCGAGGGGCGACGCCGATCTGGCTTGCGACCTTCCCGGTCGTCGCCGGGGTCGACGCGGGCGGGCAGCTCTTCTCGATCGTCTTCTTCGTCGTCGTCACCTCGACGCTCATCCAGGGCGCCAGCTTCGAGCCGCTGGCGCGGCGGCTGGGCCTGACCACCGACGAGCCGGCGCTGCCGCGGCGGCTGCTGGAGTCGGGACGGATTCGCCGCATGGGCGGCGACGTGGTCGCCTATCGCCTGCCCCCCGGCGCCGCCGCCGCGAACCGCATGGTCCGCGAGCTGGGCCTGCCGCGCGAGGCTCTCGTCAACGTGATTGTGCGCGACGGCAGCGCGATCCCGCCGCGTGGCTCGACCCAGCTGCGCGAGGGCGACGAGCTCCACATCCTGGTCCGCGGCGAGCTGCGCGAGGAGGTCGAGGCGCTGACCAAGCGCTGGCGCACCGGGCCGATCGGCGAGCCGGCCCCGCCGCGGCTGCCGCGGCGCGGGGCCTCCCAGGTCTTCTCGGTCGGACCGGCGAGCCTCGCCGACGACCCCTCCGCGCCGAAGGAGATCGACGGCATCCGCGTCTTCGCCATCGTTCGCAGCCGCCGCGACCGCGCCAGCGCCCTGGTCGCGCTGGCCGACGGCCGCTACGCGGTGACGACGGCGAGCATCGTCGCGGTCGGCGGCCGCCAGGCGCTGGCGCGCTGGTGCGAGCGGCGGGCCGAACGGGTCGGCACCGACGAACCGGCAGAGCGAGCCTGGTGGCAGGAGGTGATTGGGGCATTAATCGCGAGGG
>DASWMG010000216.1:0-2950 GCA_036399875.1 Solirubrobacterales bacterium | reverse complement strand
CATCGACGAGACCCAGGTGGACCTCGCCCGAGGCTTCGTGGACGGCATGCGCCAGCTCGCCGTGGCGCAAGAGTAGGCCAGGCACGGTCCTGGAGCCGGCGAGACGAGACCCTCTCGCCCGGCTACAATGGACCCTCCCATGGCCGCTCACCCCGCGCGCCCCCCGCTGCTTCGTGGCCTCCCCGTGATCGGCAAGCTGCTGGACTTCCTGCGCGATCCGCTGGCGTTCACGGCCGAGTGCGTGCGGCTGGGGCCGATCGTCGAGGTGCGCCTGCCCGGGCCGCCCACGTACGTGGTGAGCGGGCCCGCGCTGATGGAGGAGGTGCTCGTCGCTCAGAGCCGCTCCTTCATCAAGGACAAGTTCACCCGCGACCTGAGCGCGGTGATCGGCTTCGGCCTGCTCACCAGCGACGGCGAGCTGTGGCGCTCCCGGCGGCGGATCGCGCAGCCGGCCTTCAGCCGCGGCCGCATCCAGGCGCACGCCGAGACGATGGTCGCCGCCACGGAGCAGCGGACCGCGGACTGGCGCGACGGCGAGGCGCGCGACGCCCACGACGAGATGGCGCGCGTGGCGATCGACATCGCCGCCCGCACGCTCTTCGGCGCCGAGGTCGGCGATGACGCGGACCGCCTGAGCCACGCGCTCGGCGTGCTGATGCGCCGCTTCGCCGACTGGCGCTACGACCACCTGCCGCTCTTCACGCGGCTGCCGATCGAGGCCAACCGCCGCGTCCGGCGGGCCCAGGAGGACCTCGACGGGATCATCCACCGGCTGATCGCCGGCCGGCGCACGGACCCGGGCGGGCGCGACGACCTGCTCGCCATGCTGCTCGCCGCGCGCGACGAGGACGGGGCACCCCTCTCCGACGCCGCGCTGCGCGACGAGGTCATGATCCTCTTCATCGCCGGCCACGAGACCTCGGCCAACGCCCTCGCCTGGACCTGGATGCTGCTCGCCCAGCACCCCGCCGTCGAGGAGAAGCTGCTCGCCGAGGTCGACTGCGTCCTCGGCGACCGGGCGCCCACGGCCGATGACGTGCCGAAGCTCCCCTACACGGCGCAGGTGCTGCACGAGTCGATGCGGCTCTATCCGCCTTCCTGGGCCCTCGGCCGCGAGGCCGTCGAGGAGGTCGACCTCAACGGCTACCGCCTGCCGCGGGGCTCCCAGGTGATCATTCCGCAGTGGGCCCTGCAGCGCGATCCTCGCTACTTCGAGCGGCCCGGGTCGTTCGAGCCGGAGCGCTGGTCGGGCGACCTGGCGCGGCGCCTGCCCAAGGGCGTCTTCATCCCCTTCGGCGCCGGACCCCGCGCCTGCATCGGCAACTCGTTCGCGGTGATGGAGACGGTGCTGGTGCTGGCGACCATCGCCCGGCGCTTCCGGCTGCGGCTGCGGGACGGCTTCCGTCCAGCCCCCTGGCCGACGATCACGCTGCGGCCCCGCCACGGCATCCCCGTGGTGGTCCGGCGGCGCGACGCTCCGGGAGGCGCGGGATGACGGCGGACTACCGGACCGCCCTGGTCACCGGCGCCTCGAGCGGCATCGGCAGGGCCCTGGCGCTCTGGCTCGCCGCGCGGGGAACGACCGTCTACGCGGCGGGCCGGCGCGCCGAGCGGCTGCAGGCGCTCCGCGACGAGGCCGCGCGCGGCGGCGGGCGGATCGAGCCGGTGGTGCTCGACGTCGGAGACGTCGAGGCGGTGCGGGCGTGCGTGCGCGAGCTCGACGGCGTCGACGGCGGGCTCGACCTTGTGGTGGCCAACGCGGGCTTCGGCGCCCACACTCCCGCCACGGACTTCCGCTGGGATCTCTGCGAGAAGGTCGTCCGCGTCAACGTGCTCGGCGCGGCGGCCACGCTCGCCGCCGCCCTGCCCGGGATGGTGGAGCGCGACCGCGGCCACCTGGTGGCGATCGCCTCGCTCGCGGCGTTCCGCGGCCTGCCGAAGGACGCGGCCTACGGCGCCTCCAAGGCGTTCCTGCGCAGCTTCATGGAGAGCCTGCGCGTCGACCTCCAGGCGACGAACGTCAGGACGACCTGCATCTTTCCCGGGTTCGTGAAGAGCGAGATGACGGCCCACAACACCTTCCGCATGCCTTTTCTGCTGGAGACGGACGCCGCCGCCGCGCGCATCGGCCGCGCCATCCTGGCGGGGAAGGCTCAGTATTCTTTCCCGTGGCAGCTCGCGGCCTTCGTCCACTTCCTGCGGGTCCTTCCCACGGGCCTGTACGATCGGATCGCCAGGCGCATGAACCCGACGCGCGCCCGGAGCGGATCGGCTCCCCGCTAGCTGCCGCCGATCCCGCCGCCGATGTCGGACCCCAGGAGCAGGAACCCCGCCGAGATCCGGGACTGGCTGGTCGCCTGGATCGCCCGGCGGATCGGCCGCAGGCCCGAGGCGCTCGACGCCGCGCAGCCCGTCGAAGCCTTCGGCCTCGATTCGCTGGACGCGGCGACGCTGTCCGCCGACCTCGAGGACTGGCTCGGCTGCCGGCTCTCCCCCACGGTGGCGTACGAGTTTCCCAGCCTCGAGCGGCTGGCGGCGCACCTGGCCGGACGCTTGGCTCCGGGCGAGGCTGCCGCCGGGCCGGGCCGCGGGGACGCCGACGCCTATGCCGGCGGCGAGAACTTCGGCCTCTCCCGTTTCGTCTTCGCCGGTGAGCGGTTGCCGGTGCGCGAGCGGGCGGCCCGCTTCGGCGAGCTGTTCGGCGCGCTCGAACGCGAGCAGCGCCTCACCTACCGGCGCGTCGTGAGCTCGCCCGCCGACCGCGAGGTCGAGGTGATCGACCCCGTCACCGGCGCGCCGCGCCGCATGCTGATGTTCGGCTCCAACAACTATCTCGGGCTCGCCAACCACCCGCACGTGCGCGCGGCGGTGGCGGCGGCCATCGACCGCTTCGGCGTCGGCATCGGCGGACCGCCCCTGCTCAACGGCACCACGCGGCTCCACCAGGAGC
>DASWMG010000215.1:0-16407 GCA_036399875.1 Solirubrobacterales bacterium | reverse complement strand
CGCCGCGCCGGCGCGGCGTCCCCGGCCTGACGGCCCGCTGGCTGTTCACCTGGGCGCTCGGCACCGGCGCCCCGATCGTCGGCTTGGCGCTGATCGGGGTCGTCGCGCTGACCCCGGTCGAGATGACCGAGACGACGCTGGCGCTGACGACCGTGACGCTCTGCGCGATCGCCCTCGTCTTCGGCGCACTCGCCTCGCTGCTAGCCGCCTACGCGACGGTCCACCCGATCGGCTCGATCCGCCGCGGCGTCGCCGAGGTCCAGGAGGGCAACTTCGACGTCGAGCTCGCGGTCTGGGACAGCACCGAGGTCGGCCTCCTGCAGGCCGGCTTCAACGAGATGGTCGCCGGGCTGCGCGAGCGCGAGCGAATCCGCGACCTCTTCGGCCGGCAGGTCGGCCGCGAGGTCGCCCAGGAGGCCCTCGCGACCGGGATCGACCTGGGCGGCGCCGAACGCGAGGTCGCGGTGATCTTC
Organism: Solirubrobacterales bacterium; assembly: GCA_036399875.1. Taxonomy (GTDB): domain Bacteria; phylum Actinomycetota; class Thermoleophilia; order Solirubrobacterales; family 70-9; genus VRUE01. Next base: position 15,934 of record DASWMG010000215.1, on the reverse strand, counting down.
GTCGACGTGATCGGCTCGACCCGCCTCGCCGCGACCCGCTCCCCGCACGAGGTGGTCGAGCTGCTCAACCGCTTCTTCGGCGAGGTGGTCGAGGTAGTCGAGGCGTACGGCGGCTGGATCAACAAGTTCGAGGGCGACGCGGCGCTGGCCGTCTTCGGCGCGCCGCAGGACCTCGACGACGCGCATGGCAGGGCGCTGGCGGCGGCGCGCGAGATCGACCGGCGGCTGCGCTCCTCGGTGCGGGAGCTCGAAGCCGGCGTCGGCGTCGGCTCGGGGACCGTGGTGGCGGGCCACGTCGGCCACGAGCACCGCTTCGAGTACACGGTGATCGGCGACCCCGTCAACGAGGCGGCGCGCCTTGCCGATCTCGCCAAGGAGCACACGCCGCACGTGCTCGCCTCGGCTCGCACCGTGGAGCTGGCCGGCGGCTCGGAGGCCGGTAGTTGGGCGCTGGGGGAGGCGGTCGAGCTGCGCGGGCGCGCCGAGGCGACGGTGCTGGCTCAGCCTGCCTGAGGCAGCCGCACCGCTCTGCTCAGCAGCAGCGGCGTCGAGCCCTGCGAGGCGGCGATCTCAACCCGGGCGCGGAAGCTCCGGCCCGCCGAGGAGAGCAGCCGAGCCTGCCGGAACCGCGCTCCGGCTTTGGTCAGCGGCAGTCTCGCCCGGCCGGTTTCCCCGGCGGCGAGGGTGAAGGGGCCGCGGGCGAGGGTCCGGCGGCCGGCGCTGACCGAGATCTGGCCCTCGCAGGGCCAGCCTCCGTCGCAGCCGAGACGGACTAGGACCGCCTTCCTCGTGAGGACGAGCGGCCCGCGGGCGAGGCGGGCGACACCCGCGGCGCCGCTGCCCGCCAGGAGGCCTGCGTCCGCACCGTTCGAGCCGCTCTCACCGCTTCCGCTGCTGGAGCCGCCCCCGCCTCCGCTGCCGCTGTCACCGCCCGCCGCCCGGTAGTCGAGCGCCAGCTCGTAGCCGGGCGGGACGATCTTCGGAGCCGGCGCCGCCACCAAGCCGCCGAGCGCGCCGGGCGTCTCCAGCACCGGCAGGCGCAGCTCCAGGTTCGCGACCGAGATCGGCGCCTGGCCGTTCGACGGCCGCGAGTAGGGGGCGTCGGCGGGCAGCAGCTCGAGCTTTGCGACGTGTCCCGGCGCGAAGCGGTAGGCCTGCGGGTGGAGCTGGAAGACGACGCCTTTGCCGCCGGCGCCGGGCCGCAGCAGGCCCCGGGTGACCAGCGCCTCGGTTTTCCCGTCCGGTGAGACGTCGAGCAGCCGCGCCGCCAGTTGCGAGGTCGTCCCCGTCGTCGCGATGTCGGCGACGATCGTCGGCGAGCCGGCCAGGGTGAAGCCGGGCTCGGGCGCCGCCGCCAGGCGGTAGCTGGCCGCGCCCGGCTGGTCGGCGCCGGAAGCGGTCGCGCAGGCGTTTTTGCCGGCGATCGGATCGAAGGCGAGGCCGATCGAGGGATCGCCCGCGGCCGGCGTCACGGTCTGGGCCGGCCCGCTGCTCAGCCGGATCTCGCCCGGCGCCAGGTCCTTCCAGCTCGGCGCCGCGTAGGGGCCTTCCGATGCCGTCCCGCAGCTCGTCGTCAGCGCTTCGACGCCGGACTCCGGCGCCGGGCCGGCGTCCTTCAGGTAGTGGTCGAACCAGGCGTCGAGGCGGGCGGCGAAGGCGGCGACGTCGGCCGGCTTGCTCTGACTGCGGTCGTGGCCGTCGTCCATCAGGTAGAGCGAGATCGGATTGCCCGGGTACTCCGTGCGCGTGCGGTTGTAGAAGCGGACCGCCTCGTCGACGGGGAAGAGGTCGTCATTCCAGCCGCTCTGGATCAGCAGCGCCGGCGGTTGCGAGTGGTCTACGTAGTAGGAGGAGTGGTGGGTGGTGATCTCCTCGACGATGCCCTGGGCGAGCGGGTTGGGGTCGTAGGGCTCGCCGGCGCTGACCAGGCCGTACCAGGTGACGAGATCGGCGTCAGGGTCGGTGCCGGGCGGCGGGTAGTTGCTCAGCGCCTGTCCCAACGTGTAGAGCCCGCTCACGTAGGACTCCTTCATCACCCCGATCGGCGCCGTTCCTTTCGGCCCCAGGTAGGGCGCGTCGGCGACGTAGTCGAGGGTGGCGCCGTTCGGCATCAGGGAGTAGGCGAGGTCGCTCCAGGGCCACTGCGGCACCGCCGCGGCCAGCTCCATAGGCGTCCCCGCCGGGCTCGTCCAGGGGACGAGCGAGCCGTCCGGCAGCATCGTGCGGTCGCGCAGGGCGGCCAGCGCCATCGAGAGCCCGCCGCCGTAGGAGACGCCGGTGGCGCCGATCCGATCGGGCTGGACGAGGCCTTCGTCGACGAGGACGCCGAGCAGGTGCTGCGCGTCGCGCACCTCGTAGCGGGTGTCCATCAGGTGGTTGTAGCCCTTGGCGCATTTGGGGTTGAGCGGCGCCCGGTCGGGGTCGGAGGAGCCGCACGAGTTACCCCAGCCCCGATCGCTCATGCTGAAGACGACGTAGCCCTCTTCGGCCCAGCTCCGGGTGCGGGCGTCCTCGAGCCCGATCTTCGAGCCGCCCCAGCCGTGGAAGATGCCGATCGTCGGGTACGGACCGTCGGCGCCGGCGACGGGCTCGGGTGGCAGGATCACGTTGACGTCGATCTTGGTCTGCTCGTCCCAGGTCGTGGTCGGCCCGGAGCAGAGGCGCACGTTGCCGTTCGCGGGCTGCGGCGCGCAGCTGACGTCACCGCCGTAGACGCTGGTCACCTCCGCGGCGCTGGAGGCGGGGAGCAGGGCGACGGCCGTCACCGCCGTCGCCACCCACGTCAGCGTCCTGCGAATGAACCTCGGCGCACCCATCCGCCCCTTCGTTACCCGAGGCGGCGCTCGGCGAACCGCGGCCGGTCGAAACCGCCGTCGCTAGCGGTGGCCGGCGGGGGCACGGTCGCCCCCGTCCATCCGCTTGCGCACCGCGGCGACCGCGGCGGCGCTGGTGCGGCACGACTTGGCGATGGCGCCGTCGGTGAGGTCGGGCATGCGGCCCACCTCGAACTCGATCAGGCCGGTGCGCCGGGCCTTCGAGCGATCGGCGACACTGGCGTCGGCGGCCGCGCTCTGCGCGGCGTCGGCCGCGCGGCCGCGGCGGCAGGCGAGGCAGAAGTCGCCCTCGTCGCCGCTCTCCCAACTGGCCGGGAGCGGAGCGTTGCGGCCGTCGAGCTGCCCGACGGAGACGCCGCAGCGGCTGCAGACCCACCGGTTGGTGGCGGTGCGCACGCTCATCGGGCCACCCTCGGCTTGCGGCGGCGCGAGCGCCGCGCCGTGCCGTGCCGCGAGGCGGTCGGCTTGCCGTGGTCGCCGCCGGCCACCCTGCCGTGGTCGCCGAACTCGCGGGAGAGGCCGAGGTCGCCGGCCATGCGGCGCACCTCGTCGGCCTGGTCGGCGAGGACGAAGCTGATCCCTGTCCCGCGGCGTCCGGCACGGCCGGTGCGGCCGATCCGGTGCACGTAAGAGTCGCGGTCGGCGGGAGCGTCGAAGTTGACGACGTGAGTGACGCCGGCGACGTCGATTCCGCGGGCGGCGACGTCGGTCGCGACCAGCGCATCGATCTCGCCGGCCTCGAAGCGCGCCAAGGCGCGTTCGCGCTGGCCCTGGCTCTTGTCGCCGTGCATCGCCGCGGCATCGAGCTGGTGCGCTCGCAGTCGTTTGGCGAGCCGGTCGGCGCCGCGCTTGGTGCGGACGAAGACCAGCGTGCTGCCGCTGCCGGCGTCGCGCAGCTGCTCGACCAGGTGGTCGAGCTTGGCGCTCTGCGAGTCGACGTGGAGGAAGCGGTGCTCGATGTCGGCCTTGGCGGAGCTGTCGGCGGCCTGGGTGTGGCGGCGGGCGTCGCGGGTGAAGGCCGCCGCGATCTTGCCGGTCGCCCCCTCCAGCGTCGCCGAGAAGAAGAGCGTCTGGCGGCGCTCCGGGGTGAGCGCGACGATCCGGCTCACCGCCGGCTTGAAGCCCATGTCGAGCATGCGGTCGGCCTCGTCGAGGACGAGGACCCGCACCTGCTTCAGCGAGACGACGCCGCGGGCGATCAGGTCCTCGAGCCGCCCGGGGGTGGCGACGAGGACGTCGGCGCGGCGGGCCGCCTTGATCTGCGGGGCGAAGCCGACGCCGCCGTAGACGGCGGCGATCTTCAGCTCGCGGGCCGCGGCGACCGAGCGCAGCTCATCGACGATCTGGCCCGCCAGCTCGCGGGTCGGCGCCAGCACGAGGCCGCCGGGGTGGCCGGCGCCGGGCTCGATCCGCTCCAGCATCGGGATGCCGAAGGCGAGCGTCTTGCCGGAGCCGGTCGGCGATTGCACGAGCAGGTCGTGGCCGGCGAGCGCGTCGCGGACGACGAGCTGCTGGACGGGGAAGGGACTGGTGATGTCGCGGCGCGCAAGCGCGCGAACGATCGGCATTGAGATGCCGAGATCGGCAAACGAAGTGATGTGAGTGCTCCTTATTGGCTTCTAGGGGGAGATTCGGTGGCCCCTAGGCGCCTGCGGCACACGGAGGAAACGGAACCTCACGGGTGGCGAAACGGCCAAACCCGACTGCTCCACGGTAGCAGGCACCCGCGAAATCCCCGCAAGATCCGGTTCCGGGGCCGCGGGGGAGGATCGAGGCCGTCGAGGCCGCTCGGAGTTTTTTAGGGCCTATAGCCCCCAAAACCTTCCGTCGATGGGCCGTTCGCTGGGGAACCGCGAGCTCGCCTGTGGACACGCGCTTTACAAATGCGCGATTAATGTCAATTACACAAATTTATGTTAGTAATTCTCCATAGGGAACAAATCCGGGCGTCGCGGCGCCTGGACCGAAGGAGGAGGGAACACATGAAGCACCTGAAGATGCTCGGCCTGGGCGTGGTCGCGGCGCTCGCGCTGACGGCGATGTTCGGCGCTGGCACGGCCTCGGCGACGCGGCTCTGCGCGGTGAACACCTCGCCCTGTCCGGCGGCCTCGACCTACGCCAAAGGCACGGCGATCAAAGCGCAGCTCGTTCCGGGCACGACCTCGGTCGTCTCGTCCGGCTTCGTCACGGTCATCTGCAGCGAATCGACGATCAGCGGCAAAACGACCAGCTCGGGCGGCGGCTCCGGCACCCCGGTCACCGGCAGCATCAGCTCGGTGACCTGGAAAGGCTGCAAAACCAGCAGCGGCAGCGCCTGCACCGCCTCGGCCCTGAACACGCCGTGGAGTGCCTCGGTCACCGGCAGCGGCGGCAACGGCACGATGTCGATCAGCAACGCGGCCGGCAAATTCACCTGCTCGGTCACCTGCGAATACGAAGCCAAATCGGCTTCTGTCTCGGTGTCCGGCGGCAACCCGGCCATCATCAAAGCCAGCAACGTGGGCTTCAGTCGCATCGGGGGCAGCTTCCTCTGCTCCTCGTCGGCGTCCTGGAGCGCCCAGTACGAAGTGACCTCGCCGGCCCCGGCGTTCGTCACGAGCGAATAGCGATCGGGGGCATGCGGCGCGATACTGCGCCGCATGCCCGCCGACGAGTGGACGCAGGCCGAGCATGTCGATCGCTACCTGGCGCGGGCCGACGACTTCCCGCACCGCCTCGAGGGCGAGGGCGTGCTGCTGGACCACATCCCCCTGGGACGTGCGCCGCGTCCTCGACCTCGGCACCGGCGACGGCCGCCTGCTGGCGCGGCTGCGCGAGGACCGGCCGCTGATGCTCGCGGTCGGGGTCGACTTCTCGCCGATCATGCTGAGCGCGGCGCGGGAGCGCTTCGGCGGCGACGAGCGGGTCGAGCTGGTCGAGCACGACCTCGGCGCGCCGCTGCCCGACCTCGGCCGCTTCGACGCCGTGGTCTCCTCGTTCGCCATCCACCACCTCGAGCACGAGCGCAAGCGGGCGCTCTGTGCCGAGGTCTTCGCCCTGCTCGAGCCGGGCGGCGTCTTCGCCAACTTCGAGCACGTCGCCTCGCCGACCGAGCGCCTCCACCGCGCCTTCTTCGAGGCGATCGGGGAGTCGGTCGAGAACGAGGACCCCTCCGATCGCACCCTCGACGTCGAGACGCAACTCGGCTGGCTGCTGGAAATCGGCTTCGACGACGTCGATTGCCACTGGAAGTGGCTGGAGATGGCGTTGCTCGCCGGGGTCAAGCCGGCGGCGTGATACTTGCGATGCTCATTGTTGGACGATCCTAGAATCGCGCTATGTTGACCGCGATGAGTGCGTTTTCGAGTCGCCTGCGCTTCGACCGCTGGGGCCTGCTCGTGCTGCCGCTGGTCGCCTTCCTCGCCCTCTTCTTCATCTTCCCGACGCTGACCGTCCTGCTGCGCAGCGTCACCGACTTCAACCCGCCCGAGAGCGGCGGCCTCGACAACTACACCTGGTTCTTCGACTCCTCGACCAACCTTGTGGTGCTGCGGCGCACGCTCGTCTCCGCCTTCGCGGTGACCGCGATCTGCCTCTTGGTCGCCTACCCCTACGCCTATCTGTTGACGACCGTGGGCGCGCGCACGCGGGCGCTCCTGCTCGGCGTCGTCGTCGTCGCCGGCTTCACCAGCTTCATGGTCCGCAACTACGCCTGGCTGGTGATCCTCCAGGACAACGGCCCGCTCAACGACGCGATCGCCGCCCTCGGGCTCAGCCGGGTCGAGTTCATCGGCACCGACCTCGGCGTCGCCATCGTCTTCACCCAGATCCTGCTGCCGCTGATGGTGCTGCCGCTCTACGCGACCATGCGCGGCATCGACCGCCGCCTGCTGATGGCCGGGGCCAGCCTCGGCGCCCGGCCGCTGAAGCGCTTCCTCTCGGTCTACCTGCCACTCTCGCTGCCGGGGATCGCCGCCGGCTGCCTGCTCGTCTTCGTGCTGACGCTCGGCTTCTACGTCACCCCGGCCCTGATCGGCTCGCCGACCAACGCCCTCTACTCGCAGCTGATGCAGATCCAGGTCGGCCAGCTTCTCGCCTGGGGGCACGTCGGCGCGATGGCGGTCGTGCTGATCGGCGTGACGCTGGCGCTGCTGGCGATCTGCGCCGGGGTGGCGCGGCGCTGGCGCGTCCCCGAGCAGGAGGGGGGGACGCTCGGCCTCTACCGGCCCGAGGGCGGCTGGCGGCTGAGCCCCGGCCGCGCGGCGCTCTGGGCCCTCTGCGGGCTGACCGTGCTGCTCCTCGTCGGCCCGATGCTGGTCGTCTTCCCGCAGAGCTTCGCCGGCGAGGCCTCGATCGCCTTCCCGCCCGAGTCCTGGTCGACGCAGTGGTACGAGAACTTCTTCAGCGACCCGATCTGGACCGACTCGCTCTGGCGCTCGCTCGGGGTCGGCCTGGTCTCGACCGCGCTGGCGACGGCGCTGGGCTGCATGGCGGCGCTGGCGCTGGTCCGCGGCTCCTTTCCCGGTAAGCCGCTGGTCGGCGCGCTGCTGGTCACGCCGATGATCCTGCCGCTGGTCGTCTTCGCGGTCGGCGTCTACGCGGTCTTCCTCGACTGGCAGCTTGTCGGCAGCTTCGAGGGCTTCGTGCTCGCCCACACCGCGCTTGCCGTGCCGCTCGTCGTCGTCATCGTCGGCGCCGGGCTGCGCAGCTTCGACACGCGCCTCGAGGACGCCGCCGCCAGTCTCGGCGCCGGCCGCGCCAAGGCGATGGCGACCGTCACCCTGCCGGTGCTGCTGCCCTCGATCGCGACGGCGGCGCTGTTCGCCTTCCTCACCTCCTTCGACGAGGTGCTCGCCTCGGTCTTCATCTCCTCGCCGACGGCCTCGACGTTGCCGGTCGAGATGTACCGGACGGTGCAGAGGGGGGCCGACCCGACGATCGCCGCGGCGGCCTCGCTGATCCTGGTGGCAACGGTCGTCCTGATGCTCGGCGCCTGGCGGCTGCGGAGGGTGACGCATGCCTGAGTCGCGCGGCGCCGGTCTGCGGGTGGAGGGGGCGGTCAAGCGCTTCGGCGAGGTGGTCGCGCTGGACGGCGTCTCGGTCGACGTCCGCCCCGGCGAGTTCCTGACCCTGCTCGGGCCGAGCGGCTCGGGCAAGACCACGATGCTGAACGCGATCGCCGGCTTCGCCGACCTCAGCGAGGGCGAGATCTATCTCGACGGCGCCCCGGTAGCGCCGATCCCGACCCACAAGCGCAACGTCGGCGTGATCTTCCAGAGCTACGCGCTCTTCCCGCACATGACGGCGACGGCCAACGTCGCCTATCCGCTCAAGCAGCGCGGCCTCTCGCGCGAAGAGCGCGACCGGCGCGTCGCCGAGGCGCTCCACCTGGTCGGCCTGGGGGACATCGGCCACCGCTATCCGCGCGAACTGAGCGGCGGCCAGCAGCAGCGCGTCGCCTTCGCGCGGGCGATCGTCTTCAATCCCCGTCTGCTGCTGATGGACGAGCCGCTCGGGGCGCTCGACCGCAAGCTGCGCGAGAGCCTGCAGCGGGAGATCAAGACGATCCACCGCGACCTCGGCATCACCTTCGTCTACGTCACCCACGACCAGAGCGAGGCGCTGGCGCTCTCGGACCGGATCGCCGTCTTCCGGCAGGGGCGGATCGAGCAGATCGGCACGCCGGAGGAGCTCTACGAGCGGCCGGCCAACCGCTTCGTCGCCGAATTCATGGGCGAGTCGAACATCCTCGCGGGGGAGGGCTGCTGCTACGTGATCCGGCCGCAGGCGATCCGGCTGGGGGAGGCGGGGCTCGGCAACGAGCGGCGCGGGCGCGTCGCCGACGTCTCCTATTTGGGAGCGAGCCGGCGGGTTGCGATCGAGGCCGGTGGGGTCTCCTACCTGGTGCGCCAGGACGCCGCCTCGACGCCGGCGCCCGCGATCGACGAAGAGGTGACTTTCGGTTGGCGCAACGAGGACGTGCTGGTGGTGCCGGACGGGCCCGCGGCCGAGCCCGAGGACGCCGCGGCCGCGTCCGGGAATCCGTCCGGCACGCCTAGATCATCACCCCAAACGGTGCTAATGTTCAACAATCCTACTGATGAAGAATGAGCCGAAAGAGGACGTTTCAAACCGCCTGGGCAAGCTGGCGCTCACCCGCGTCACCACGGTCGAGCGAATCGCGGACGGGATCTGCGACCTGATCCTGCGCGGCGAGGTCGTCCCCGGGACCCCGCTGCGCGAGAGTCAATTGCAGGAGTGGATCGGGGTCTCGCGCAACACGATCCGCGAGGCATTGCGGCTGCTCGAGCGCGACGGGCTCGTCACCTACAGCGCCTACCGCGGGGTGACGGTCACCGAGCTCTCGCCCAAGGACGTCGAAGACCTGTTCCGCGCCCGTCTCGCGATCGAACTGAGCGCCGCCGAGCGGGCGGCCTCGATGGGCGCGAGGGAGAAGCGCCGGCTGGAAGAGGCGTGCGAGGCGCGCGAGCGGGCGGTCGCCGAAGGCGACCTGCACGCCGCCTTCGAGGCCGACATGAGCTTCCACGCGAGCCTCGTCGCCGCACTGGGCAGCGACGCGCTCAACGAATTCTTCGTCGGGCTGCTGCGCAAGCTGCGGCTCGGCTTTTACCTGGGGGGCGGGATCAGCACCGAGGGGCGCGCGCGCGACACCGAGCAGCACCGGCGGATCGCCGAGCTGGTGCGCGAGGGCGACCCGGAGGGCTGCGCCGACGCGGTGCGCGAGCACCTCGCCGACGCCGAAGCGATCCTGCTCGAACTGACCGACGCGTCCGCCGAGGGCGACGAGCCGGCGGCGGCGAGGGCGGCGAGTTGACCCTGGCGACGGCCCGCACCGGCCTCGCCCCGGCGCGGGAATTCCCGTCGCTCTCAGAGCTCTGTTACCTGAACACCGCCTCGATCGGGCTGATGCCGGTCGCCGCCCGCTTCACGGCCGAGCAGTTCGAACGGCAGCTCAGCCTCTACGGCACGACCTGGTTCGACGAGCGCACCGAGGTTGCCGCGCTCGACTGGGCGCGCGCCGCCGCGGGGGCCCTGCTCAACGCCCCGCCCGAACACGTCGCGATCACGACCAGCGTCACCGAGGCGCTCTCCCAGCTCGCCTGGTCGCTGAAGCCCGGGCCGGGCTCGAACGTCGTCTCGATCGACCTCGAGTTCCCGAGCGTCGTCTATCCCTGGATGCGGGTGGCGCGGGAGACCGGGGCGGAGGTCCGCCTCGTCCGCGCCGCGGAGCGGCCCCAGTCGCTCTCGCTCGACACCCTCGCCGAGTTCGTCGACGACGACACGGCGGTCATCTGCGTCAGCCACGTCCAGTACGCGACCGGCCACCGCTTCGACCTCGATGGGCTCGCCAAGCTGGCCGAGGGCCACGGGGCCTGGCTCGTCGTGGACGGCAGCCAGTCGGTGGGGGCGGTGCCGATCGACCTGACCCGCTCGCGGGTGGACGCCCTGGTCTGCGCCGGCTACAAGTGGCTTTGCGGCCCCTTCGGCGCTGCGATCTGTTACGTCGGCCGGCGCCTGCAGGAGCAGCTCGACCCGCACTTCGTCGGCTGGAAGAGCACCGCCGACCCCTACGCGATGGACGCCTCGGCGCTGCGGCTGGCGCGTTCGCCGCTCGCCCAGATGGAGTTCTCCACGATGGCTTACGGTGCCGGGGTGGCCCTGGCGTCGGCGATCGAGCATGTGGACGAGATCGGGGTCGACACGATCTTCGCCCACAACATGGAGCTTTCGGCGATCCTGCGGCGGGGCCTCGAGGATCTGGGCGCCGAGATCGTCACCCCGGCGGAGGACGACCAGCGTTCGGGCATCGTCACCGCCCGCTTCCCCGGCCGCGACGGCGAGCAGATCGCCGGCTGGCTGAACGGCTCCGACGTGATCGTCTCGCCGCGCTTCGGCGCCACCCGCTTCTCGCCCCACTTCTTCAACACGAGCGACGACATGACAATCGCGCTCGAGGTGCTCGAGCGCGTGCTCGAGCGCGAAGGCCCGGTCCGCGCTCGCGGTCGATGAGCTCGTCGCAGGTCCGGCTCTTGCGGCGGGCGGACGTCCGCCGCTGTCTCGAGGGCGCCGACGTGCTCGGCGCGGTCAGGGAGGCGCTGATCGCGTCGGCGGAGGGCCGGGTGCGCGCGCCTGGCGCGATGTCGTTCGACTTCGGCGAGCGGGGCGAGGCCCACGTGAAGGGGGCCTATGTGGAGGGGGCGGGGGAGTGGGCCGTCAAGCTCGCCAGCGGCTTCTACGACAACCCGCGGCAGGGGCTGCCGGCGGCGTCCGGCATGACGCTGCTGGCGAGCGCCGAGACGGGCGTGCCGCTGGCGATCGTGCTCGACGGCGGTCTCCTCACCGACGTGCGGACCGCGGCAGCCGGGACGGTCGCGATCGACGCCCTCGCGCCGGCGGAGGTCGAGCGGGTGGGGATCGTCGGCTGCGGCACCCAGGCGCGCGTGCAGCTCGAGTACCTGTGCGGGCGGCGTCGGCCGGGTCGGGTCGTCGCGTACGGGAGGGACCGGGAGCGCGCCGCCGCCTTTGCCGCCGAGACGTCGGAGCGGCTGGGGGTCGAGGTGACGGCGACCGGCGACGTGCGGGCCGCGGTCGAGGGCGCCGAGGTCGTGCTGACCGTCACCCCGGCGCGGCGGTTCCTGGTCGAGGCCGGGTGGGTCGACCCGGGCGCTACGGTGGTCGCCGTGGGAGCCGACATGCCGGGCAAGCAGGAGCTGCAGCCGCGCTTGCTGGAGCGGGCGGAGCTGCTCGTCGCCGACGATCCGGCGCAGGCGGCGGAGGTTGGGGAGCTGCAGTACGCCCCGGCCGCCGTCCGCGAGCGCGCCCGGGCGCTCGGCGAGGTGCTCGCGGCGCCGCCGTCCAGGGACGGCATCGCCGTCGTCGACCTGACCGGCCTCGGCGCCCAGGACGCCGCGATCGCCTCGATGGTGGCGGAGCGCGCGGCCGAGCTCGGCGTCGGCGAGCAGCTGAGCCTCGACTGACGTGTCCGGCCGGTGGCGCGGGGTCGCGCTGGTGCTGGTGGCCGCCTTCGCGACCGCCTGCATGGGTCTGTTCGCGAAGGAGGCGCTGGATCGGGGCAGCGACCCGCGTTCGCTGTTGGCACTGCGCTACCTGGCGACCGCCACGCTGCTCGGCCTGCCCATCCTGATCGCGGGCGCCTTCCCGTTCGAGTCGCGGCCCGCCCGGACGCGCGCCCTGGCGATCGGGGCCGGCATGTTCGTCGGCGGCCTCTGCGAGATCGAGGCGCTGGCGCGGCTGCCGCTCTCGGTCGTGATCGTGATCATCTTCATCAGCCCGCTCTGGCTCGCCCTCTATTCGCGGGCGGTGCGCGGCGAGCGGCTGGGGGTGCGGCGACAGCTCGCCTTCGGCCTCGTCTTCGCCGGGATCGTCTGCCTGGTCGGGCCGGCCCTCGGCGACTACGACGTGGTCGGGCTCCTCTTCGCGCTCGGCTCCTCCTTCGCCTGGGCGGGGATACTGCTCGGGATCGAGGCGAGCGACGGAATCGAGCGCTTCTCGCCTCCGGTCGCGGTCGCCAGCGGGGCGCTCGTCGCCGGCACGATCGCGCTGCTGACCGCGCCGGTCGGCGTGGTCGAGGAGCTCGGCCACGCCGAGCGCCTGCCCTGGGTCCTCGGCCTCGGCGTGGCGGCGACGATCGGCTTCGGCCTGATCTCGCTAGCGATGCGCGACCAGCACGTCTTCGACGTCAGCGTCGTAGCCGCCACCGAGCCCCTCTTCGCGGTCCTCCTCGGCGCCGCCGCCCTCGACGAGCGCCTCAGTGCCCTCCAGCTCCTCGGCATCGTCTCGATCGCGGCGGGAGTGACTCTGATCGCGAGCGGCGACCGGTCCCGGCCGCGGTCGGTGCCGATCGGCTGAGAACTACACTGTACAGATAAAATTTAAGTGATCAGTAACGGTTACTGGTCACTTGATTCTCTTTTCCCCTTGACAGATGGTCGAAGTAGTGGTGTAGCTTTGTGCGCTAAGCCGTACTTGTTTTAGTACGTTTTTGTTCAACAAAGCAGGGGAGAAAGAATGACCAGCAGGGGATTGGAGCGGCGCAGCCGGCAGGCTGCCGTCTTCGCATTGTTCTTCGTCGCCTGCGTGGCCCTCGCCCTGCTCGCCAATCCAGCTTTGGACGCGTCGCGCGCAACCAGCTCCTCTCCCGAAGAGCCGCAGATGGGGATCTCGGACGCCGTCGTCGCCGGCGGGCCCGACGCGACCCAGAGCGCGGAGACCGAAGAAGCTGCCGCGCCCGAGGACGATGCGCCCGATGACATTCCAGCTCCCCTCGAAGACGAAGCGACTGCCGAGGGCGCGGTCGCCGCGGCGCCCGAGGACGCTTGGCTCCACAGTCCCGAGGCGGTCCGCCAGCGCCAGGAATCGCGCACCGCCTTCGATGATCTTTCGGCGGCTCAGGCCGAAGGAGTGCTGAGCGGCGCCTTCGCGGACACGCTGGAGCAACTCGACGGCGATCCCTCCCGTCTTCTCAGCGACCTGGAGCTCGAAGAGGTCGTGGACACCTACGGAGCCCTTGTCGCCGGTCCCGATGGCGGGAGTCAGCTCGTCGAATTCCCGATCCCGGTCCGCGACCGCGATCCCGGTGAGAACGCCGAGCCGGTCGACCTCGCGCTCGAGCCCGCCGAGGACGCCTTCGTCTCCGACACCCCGGCTGGAAAGGTCAAGCTGCCCCGTGCCCTCGGCCAGGAAATTCGAGTGGATGAGAACTTCGGCATCGCCAGCCTGCCCGGGCGGCCAGAGGTCAGTGCCGCTCGCTTCGGCGACAAGGATCTTTTCCTCGCAAACGCCGACACGGACACCGACACCTTCGTCGCGCCGCTGACCGCGGGCGTAGAGGTGTTCCAGCAGCTGCGCTCACCGAGGAGCCCGCAGCGGTTTCGCTTTGCGCTCACGCTCCCCAAAGGCGCTTCGCTCCGTCCCGACGGAACGGGCGGCGTGCAGATCGTCAGCGCCGACGAGAAGCGCCTCGGCTTCATCCCGGCCCCCTACGCCCTCGACGCGCAGGGCACCAACGTTCCAGTTTCGATGGCGATCGAGGGGGATGCCGTCGTTGTCGACATCCCGCACCGCTCGCTGGACGTCGCCTACCCGCTCCTCCTCGACCCCGAATTCGTGGTCGAGGAAATGTATTGGAACGGTGGCAACACGAGTGGCCTCAGCGCTTGGGGTTGGCAGGAGACGGCCGACTACGACCCGTATACCAACTGCATCCCGGGCGGGTCGTGCTGGTCCACCGGACTCTACGCGCGCTCGAAGGGCAACAACTACTGGTACGGGCCGAGCACCTGGGGCCAGTGGGTTTACACCGCCCCCAACACCACCGCCTACATCAGCCGCACGATCTTCTGGACCTTGCGGGGAAGCACCAACAACTGCTTCACCAAAGAGCCGCACGGCTACACCGGCATCTACAACTACAACACGGGCGCCTACAACAACCTCGGCATCTACTCCCCGCCGAACTTCAGCGCGACCAGCTACGACACGGTCTGGAGCGGCGGAGTGGGCGTTCGAGCCGCCGTGGTCGGCATCGGCACCGGCGGCAGCGCCTCACAGCTTGCGTGTGGACACGACCTCTACGCCGGCGGAGCGACGATCTACCAGGACGATCCCGAGATCCCCACGGTCAACTCGGTCACCGGTTATCCGACCGGCTGGGTCAAAGACAACGCTCCATTCACGATCACCGCGAATGTCAGCGATCCGGGCCTGGGAGTCCAAGGAGCGGTGCTGGCGCCCGACGAAACGGCCGCCACCTCGAAATCCGTGGGCTGCACCGGCTTGCACAACAGCCGCTGCCCCTCCAATTACAGCTTTCAGTTTCCGATCAGCGCCGACAGCTTCGACGAGGGTGAAAAAGGCGTAAGGCTGAGCGCGACCGACGCCACCAAGAAGACCTCGACCACGGTCGCATGGAAGATGAAGATCGATCGCACGCCGCCAGAAGTCAAACTCGCTGGCCAGCTCGCGGTCGCGACCGAGGAGGACGAAGGGGAGGAAAAAGACCCCGAAAAATGGGACGCTCTCGCCCTCCCCGTTTACAACCTAAAAATCGAAGCCACCGACGTGGGTACCCGGACCAACGTCCCTCCCGACGCCAACAAGCGCTCGGGCGTTAAGAGCATCACCGTCCTCTTGGACGGCGTCACTAAAAATATCTGGACGCAGAACTGCCCTGACGGAAGCTGTCCGATGACCCAGACCTTTCAGCTCAAGCTGAACGAACTCAGCGCTCTCACCCACCATACGCTGAGAGTCACGGTCAGAGATCAGGCCGAAAACATGCCCCGCGTACGCAACATCGAGTTCGAATTCGTCCCCGCCACTGGAATGAAGGAAGAGTACGTCCTACATCGCTTCCCGCTTCCGACCGGCCAGGGCGACGAAGCCGAAGAAGAAGATCCGGTTCGGCCCGAACTTGCCGTGAACGTCATGAACGGCAACCTCGTCTACCGTGAGCTCGATCTTGAGGTGCCCAGCCCGGCAGTTGATCTCGCGGTCGAGCGCTACTACAACTCGTTGCTCCCGGAGTCCCAGAACACGGAGTGGGGAGACGGCTGGACCCTCGCCCAGACGCCGACCCTCGAAGCCGAAGAAGGCGAAGCGCCAGGGGGGCCCGAAGCGACTCTGGTCGAAGAAAGCGGCGCCGTGGACAGCAAGGTGGAGCTGCCGGAGGAAACTGGCGAAGAGATCTTCGATGAAGCGCTCCAAGCGGTAGTCAGCAAGGAGGCGAGCGGCTACACGCTCACCGACGAAAGCGGAGATACCGAGAGCACGCTCGCCTTCAACGAGGCCGGTGAGGCCACCGAGCTGCGTGCTCCGGGGTACGCGGAGATCGACTACGCCTACGAAGAAGGAGACCTTTCTGAAATCGCCATTGATGATCCGGGGGCCACTGACTTCACTGTCGAAGAAGCAGAAGAATGGGAAGCCCTGCAAAACACGCCGACCTTCGCCACTTCCCTCGGCTCCCACGGCACCGGCCCCGGCCAGTTCGACTACGCCGGCGACGTCGGCCAGACCTCCACGGGCGAGCTCTGGGTCGCCGACCCTCGCAACCACCGGATCCAGAAGCTCGATGAAGA
>DASWMG010000214.1:0-5935 GCA_036399875.1 Solirubrobacterales bacterium | reverse complement strand
CGGCCCCCCTGCCAGGGCTCCCTTTTCCAAGGAGGCCCCCTATTTAGGTCCCGGCCGGAGACCCCCAGTCCAGGCCTCCGGCCGGTGTATCGGCTCTCCCTGGCTCTAGCTTGGAAAGCCGACCTCTGAAACACGGTTCCTCAGACGAAGTTGCGGCTCTCCCTAGCCCTTGCGGAGGCGCTCGCGCAGCGCCGCCAGGCGCCGGCCCAACTCCGCCTCGAAGCCGCGCTCGGTCGGTTCGTAGAAGTGGCGATCCTCGAGCCCTGGCGGCATCAGCGACTGGCCCGAGACGCCGTCCGGCTCGTCGTGGGCGTAGCGGTAGCCCTCGCCGCGGCCGAGCGCCTTGGCACCGGGGTAGTGCGCGTCACGCAGGTAGTCGGGGGGCGTCGCGGCGCCGTTCTCGCGGACCTCGCGGCGGGCAGCGCCGAGCGCCTTGTAGGAGGCATTGGACTTGGGGGCGAGCGCCAGGTAGACGGCGGCCTGGGCGAGGTTGAGCATGCACTCGGGCAGGCCGACACGGTCGACGGCGCGCGCCGCCGCGTCGGCGACCAGCAGCGCCCGCGGGTCGGCGTTGCCGACGTCCTCGGAGGCGAGGATGACCATGCGGCGGGCGATGAAGCGCGGGTCCTCGCCTCCCTCCAGCATCACCGCCAGGTAGTAGAGCGAGGCGTCGACGTCGGAGCCGCGCGTCGCCTTGATCCAGGCCGAGACATAGTCGTAGTGGCGGTCGCCCTGGCGGTCGTATTCGAGCGCCTTGCGCTGCATCGCGTCCTCGATCGCGGCGACGTCGATCGCAACCGACTTTGACCCCCCTCCGGTGTGGTCAAGCTCGGCTGCGCGCTCGACCGCGCGCTCCAGGGCCGAGAGCGCGACGCGGGCGTCACCGCCGGAGCGCTGGGCGAGCATCGCCAGGGCCGCGTCCTCGACCGGCGGCGGCTCGGCGATGCCGCGCTCGGGGTCGGCCAGGGCCCGCCGCAGCAGCTCTTCCACCTGCTCGGGCTCGAGCGGGCGCAGCTCGTAGATCTGGCAGCGCGAGAGCAGCGCCGAGTTGACCTCGAAGTAGGGGTTCTCGGTAGTGGCGCCGATCAGCGTCAGCAGGCCCTCCTCGACCGCAGGCAGCAGCGCGTCCTGCTGGGCCTTGTTGAAGCGGTGGATCTCGTCGAGGAAGAGGATCGTTGGCCTGCCGCTGGCACGGCGCCGCTCGCGGGCACGCTCGATCACGCCCCGGATCTCGGCTTTGCCGGCGTTTACCGCCGACTCCTCCTCGAAGGCGCCGTCGGCGTTGCTCGCCGCGATCCGCGCCAGCGTCGTCTTGCCAGCCCCGGGCGGCCCGTAGAGGATCGAGCTGTGCGGATGCCCGCTCTCGATCGCGGTCCGCAGCGCCGACCCCTCGCCCAGCACGTGCTCCTGCCCGACCAGCTCGTCCAGCGACCGCGGCCGCATCCGCACGGCGAGCGGAGCATCAGTTCCAGGCGAAGCAGCGTGGCGAGCTTCGCTCTCGCCGGTGTCGAAGAGGCGGTCGGCCACTGCGGCTGAGTATGACCTCGGAAGTAGTCGCCGCTGCCGCCGAGGGGCCGGGAGAGGTCTCGCGAGTGCCTCGCGAAGCGGGCACCGCAGAGTGATTCCAGCCGCGAAGCGGCTCCAAATTGGTGAGCGCAGCGAAGCGAAGCGAACACAGGCACTCGCGAGACCTCTCCCGGCCCCCAACCCACACCCTAGAATCCCCCCATGGAGATAGCCACGCAGGCCCCGCCGTCCCAGTCCACCCTCGAGTCCTTCAGCCCCGCCACCGGCGAGCTGGTCGGCTCGGTCGCGACCATCACCCCGGACCAGGTCCAGGGCGTCGTCGACGAAGTCGCCCGCGTCCAGCCCGCCTGGGCCGAGCTGCCGCTCGAGGACCGCGGCCGCTACCTGCGCCGCGCCGCCGACGCGCTCCTCGACGACATCGACGAGATCGCCGAACTGCTCGTGCAGGAGCAGGGCAAGCCGCGGGTCGAGGCCTACACGATGGAGCTGCTGCCGACGGTGGACGCGCTGCACTGGTGCGCCAAGGCGGGGCCGAAGATCCTCGCCAACGAGAAGGTCCGGATGCCGCAGGCCTTCCTGCTCAGCAAGAAGTCCTACTTCTCCTACGAGCCGCTCGGCGTCGTCGGCGTGATTGCGCCCTGGAACTACCCCTGGTCGATCCCCTTCGGCGAGGTGGCGATCGCGCTGATGGCAGGCAACGGCGTCGTGCTGAAGCCGGCCAGCCTGACGCCGCTGCTCGGCGAGGCGATCCGCCGTGTCTTCGAGAAGGGCGGCCTGCCCGAGGGCCTGATCCGCGTCGTCCACGGCGGCGGCGCGGTCGGCGACGCGCTGGCCCGCTCCAGCGCCGAGAAGATCTTCTTCACCGGCTCCGTCGAGGTCGGCCGCAAGGTCGGCGCCGTCTGCGCCGAGCAGCTCAAGGGTTCGGTGCTCGAGCTGGGCGGCAAGGACCCGATGATCGTCTGCGCCGACGCCGACCTCGACAACGCGATCTCCGGCGCCGTCTGGGGAGGCTTCGCCAACGCCGGCCAGACCTGCTCGGGGATCGAGCGCGTCTACGTCGTCCGCGAGGTGGCGGACCGCTTCGTCGCCGGCGTCGCCAAGGGGGCGGAAGCGCTGAAGCTGGGCGATCCGCTGCAGTGGGACACCGAGATCGGCCCGATGACCTCCGAGGGCCAGTACGAGATCGTCAAGGAGCTGATCGACGACGCGGTCGCCTCGGGCGCGACCAAGCTCTGCGGCGGCCCGACCGAGGTTCCGGGCCTCACCGGCAAGTTCGTCGCGCCGACCGTCCTCACCGGCGTCACCCATGAGATGCGGATCATGCGGGAGGAGATCTTCGGCCCGGTCCTGCCGATCGTCGTCGTCGATAACGAGCAGGAGGCGATCGAGCTCGCCAACGACTCCGAATTCGGCCTCGGCGCCTCGGTCTGGACCAAGGACCGCCAGAAGGGCGCCCGCATGGCCCGCCGCATCGAGTCGGGCATGGTCTGGATCAACGACCACTCCTTCAGCCACGGCGCCTGCCAGTGCGCCTGGGGCGGCGTCAAGGACTCCGGCGTCGGCCGCTCGCACTCCAAATTCGGCTTCTACGAGTGCGTCAACATCAAGACCAACTCCTGGGAGCCCGGACTCACCCGCGACTTCTGGTGGCAGCCCTACGACCGCATCCTCGGCGAAGCCGTCCAGGCCTCGGCCAAGATCCTCTACGGCAAGGGCGCCAAGCGGACCGAGGCCCTGCGCGCGGCCGCCGGCCCGATGCTCAAGGTCGGCGCCCGCACGCTGAAGAAGCGCCGTTGAGCGAATCCGCGGTCGCGGTCACCGGACTGCGACGCGAGTTTGGCGAACGGTCCGCTCTCGAGGGGGTCGGCTTCGAGCTAAGCGCCGGCCAGTCGCTGGTCGTCCTCGGCCCCAACGGCTCCGGCAAGACGACGCTGCTGCGCATCCTCGCAACGCTGCTGCGGCCCACGGGGGGTCAGGTGCGGGTGCTCGGAGCACCGCTGCCCGCGGAGGCTTGGAAGGTACGCGGCCGCATCGGCTTCCTCGGCCACGAGCCACTGCTCTACCGCGACCTGAGCGGGCGCGAGAACCTGCGTTTCCAGGCACGGCTGCACGGGCTCGGCACGGAGGCGGCGGAGTGGCGCATCGCCGAGCTGCTCACGGCGGTGGGCATGAAGCGCCGCGCCGACCAGCGGGTCGCCGAGCTCTCGGCGGGGATGCGGCAGCGGCTGGCGATCGCCCGCTGCGTCCTGCACGAGCCCGAGCTGCTGCTGCTCGACGAGCCCGACTCGAACCTCGACGCGGAAGGGCGCGAGGCGGCCCGGAGGCTGATCGGACCGGGCGAGGGCCGGACCCGGGTCATCGTCACCCACGACCCGGAGCGCTTCGAAACCGAGGCAGATCAGGTGCTGCGGCTGGGGGTCGGCGAGAGGGCAGTCGTCTCGTGACCCCCACCTCCCTCGCCTTCCGCGCCATCCTCGGCAAGGACCTGCGCACGGAGCTGCGAACTTTGCAGTCGCTGCCGGCGATGGCGCTCTTCGCCGTCACCACCTTCGTCATCTTCCGCTTCGGGCTCGACCGCACCGCGCTCTCGGGGAGCCTGGCGTCGGGCGTGCTCTGGGCGACGCTGCTCTTCGCCGCGATCCTCGGCGTCAACCGGCTCTTCGTCGCCGAGCGCGAGGAGGGCGGCTTCGACGCGATCCGGCTCGCGCCCGTCGACCGCACCGCGCTCTTCGCCGCCAAGGCGGCGGCGCTGCTCGTCTACCTGCTCGTGCTCGAGGCGATCGTCGTCCCCGTCTTCGCGATCTTCTTCCTCGACTCGGCCGCGGCGCTGCCGTCGCTTGCCCTCGTGCTCGTCCTGGCCGACCTCGGCCTCGCCGCCACCGGCACCCTGATCTCCTCGATGGCGGTCCACTCGCGCGCCCGCGACCTGCTCACCCCGCTGGTTCTGCTCCCCCTCGTCGTGCCGCTGATGATCGCGGCGACCGGCGCCAGCGAGCCGCTGCTCGAGATGGGCGGTCCCTCCTACGAGCGCTTCGGCACCTGGCTGGCGGTGCTCGGCCTATACGATTTGATCTTCCTCCTGGTCGGATACGCGGTCTTCGACTTTCTGCTGGAGGACTGACCTCCCGCCCCTCCCGACCGCGCGGAACGCATGTACGGCAAAGGCCTCAGAACCCTCTCGATCGCCACCGTGGCGACGCTCGCCCTCGCCCTCTCGCTGACCTTCTTCTACGCCCCGCTCGACGCCGACCAGGGCTTCATCCAGAAGATCTTCTACCTGCACGTGCCGCTCGCGATCGTCGCCCTGCTCGGCTTCGTCGCCGGCGGCGTCTTCGCCGTCCTGCACCTGCGCAGCGGCGACTCGCGCTGGGACGCCTACTCCTACGTCTCGATCCACATGTCGGTCATCTTCGGCGTCGCCGTGCTCGTCACCGGCTCGATCTGGGCCAAGGCCTCCTGGGGCCACTGGTGGGTCTGGGACGAGCCGACCCTGGTCAGCTTCCTGATCGTCTTCTTGATGTACGCGACCTACTACCCCTTCCGCTACGCGATCGAGGACCGCGAGCGCCAGGCCCGCTACGCCTCGGTCTTCGCGGTCACGGCCGGCGCCTTCGTGCCGCTCAACTTCATGGCGGTGCGGATGGCCGAGAGCCTCGTCCACCCGCGCACCTTCGCCACCGCCAACGGCGGCCTGCCCGGCGAGATGATGCTGACCTTCCTCGTCAGCTTCGCCGCGATGGGGCTGCTGTGGACGACGCTGGTCAAGTTCGAGCTGACCGCGAAGAGCGCCTCGGGGCAGCTGAAGCGGCTGCGCCGCGCGCTCGATGCGCCGGCTCCCGGCGGGACCTCGCGCGTCGCCCCGGAGGTGAGCTGATGCTGGCGTCGCTCCTCTCGTCGCTGCCGGTCGGCGCCCCCGCCCTGCCGCTCGACGAGGCCGGCAAGTACGTCGCCGGCGCCTACGTCGTCTTCCTGGTCCTGCTCGTCGTGTACGTGGCGATCATGGCGGCGAAAGTGCAGCGGATCGAGCGTGAGCTGCGGGAGCTGGCCGGCTTCGCCGAGACCCGGACCGAGGAGAAGGCCGAGCGCGAAGCGGAGGTTGCCGAGGTGGGCGGCGGATGAGCGAGCTCTTAGCCCTTGGCGTCTCCCACAAGACCGCGCCGCTCGACCTGCGCGAGCGCCTCTCGCTGACCGAGGGGCGCGCGGTCAGCGCCCTCGCCGAGCTGACCGCGGCGAAGGGCATCCACGAGGCGGCGGCGATCTCGACCTGCAACCGGACGGAGCTCTACCTGATCGTCTCCGACCCGGTCGAGGCCGAGTCGACCGCGCTCGGCGTCCTCACCCGTCAGGCGGAGATCCGCCCGACCGAGCTGCTCGGCCACCTCTACTCGCTGCGCGCCAGCGACGCCGC
>DASWMG010000213.1:0-5120 GCA_036399875.1 Solirubrobacterales bacterium | reverse complement strand
CTACGTGATCGTCAAGGGCGGCGGCAAGCGAGCCGAGATCGACGCCCGCCTGGCGCAGGCCGGCCTGCCGCCCCTGAACGCCGACGTGGCCGGCCTGCCGGAGGCGCCGGTCGCCGTGATGTGGAGCGTGCTGCCGGCCGGCTCCCCGACCGTGCCGCGGAACCGGCCGCGCCACTTCTACCCCGGCAGCCGCTGGGTCGACTGGGTCGGCACCGACGTCTACTCCGACAACCAGGACTGGAAGTCGCTGAAGGGGCTGTACCGGCGCTTCGCCGGCAAGCCGTTCGCGCTCCCCGAGTGGGGCGTCGTCGGCGCCGACGACCCGACCTTCGTGCGGCGCCTGCTCGAGTGGGTCGACCGGCACCGGCGCTGCAAGATGCTCGTCTACTACCAGGACTTCGGCTCCTCGAGCGCCTACCGGCTCCAGAACCATCCGGCCAGCCTCAGGGTGCTGCGGCGCTGGCTGCACCACCCGCGCATCCCCCACTTCGCCCCGAACCCGCCGCACAAGCCGCCGCCGCCGAAAGGTGGCGTGGCGCCGAGGTAGCGTCAGCGCCCGCGCTTCGCCTTCGCTGGGTGGCGCGCCGTCTTCTTCTTCGCTTTCTTTTTCTTCGCCTTCTTCTTCTTCTTCGTTTTCTGTTTCTTTTTCTTCGGCTTCCCCTGCGGCGCCTCGATCCGCTTCGCGACCGCGGCTTTGTACTTGTACGGCTGCAGTGCGGTGATGCTCGAGTAGCCGGTCAGGTAGATGCGGCGGCCGTCGGAAATAACAGGCGTGTAGGTGCCATAGGGATATTTGAAGACCCGCCTGCCGCTGCGCATCATGTAGCCGCTGGTCGTCTCGCCGGTGAACTCGGCCGCGTAGACGATCTCGCCGACGGCCGAAAGCGAGCCGACGATCTGGCCGCCGGCGTCCTGGCTCCAGCGCACGCTGCCGTCCTTGGCATCGAGCGCGTAGACGTTGCCGTCGAAGGAGCCGATGTAGACGGTCGGCGGGCTGTGGCGGGTGCTCGCCACCGCGGGGCCCGAGTAGGCGTAGCCGCCGGTCGAGTAGCTCCAGGCGAGGGTGCCGTCGCTGGCGTCGTAGCTGTAGACGCGGGCGTCGTTGTTGCCGGCGTAGACGCGGCCAAAGGCGACCGCCGGGGTCGAGTAGAAGGCGCCCGAGCCGCCGAAGCCCGGCCCCAGCGACCCGGCCTGCCACTTCAGCTCCCCCGTCTCGGCGTCGACGGCGTTCATGTAGCCGCCGTAGTCGCCGACGTACAGGGTGCCGTCGTAATAGGCGGGGGCCGACTTCACCTCGCCGCCCAGCGAGGTCGCCCAGCGCACGTTGCCGTTGACGGTGCTGAGCGCGTAGAGCTCGCCGCACTCGCAGCCGAAGTAGACGCTGCGGCCGATCACCAGCGGCGAGGACTCGGCGCGACCCGGCAGCGATCTCTTCCAGATCGTCTTGCCGGTCCGCGCGTCGAGCTTCAGCACATGGCCAGGGACGAGGTTGACGATGTAGAGGCGGCCCTTGGAGTAGGCGGGTGAGGAGGCGTTGAGGCGGCCGACCCGCCGCTTCCAGAGCAGCTTGCCGGTGTCGGCGTCGAGGGCGCGAGCGAAGCCGCTGTTGTCGACAAAGTAGAGCTTGCCGCCGACGAAGACCGGCGGGAACTCCATCAGTGGCCGGCCCGTGTAGCGCCACAGCTTGCGGAAGGGCGGCTTCACGCCCTTGGCCGGCAGGTAGCGGGTGCGGGCGCGATCGAAGCCGAAGAAAGGCCAGTTGACGGTCTTCGCCACCTTCGGCGGCTGCTTCGGTTTCTGCGCCCGGAAGGGAACGTCCTCGTTGTGGACGTCGGCGGGGCGCTTCAGCAGCTCGTAGGCGAGCGCCGCGCCGCCGGCAAGCAGGAGGACGAAGACGCCGATCACGACGAGGATCAGCTGCTTGTGTTCGCGCCAGATCCGCGCGCGCTGCCGCCACAGCCGCTTGCGGTCGCGCCAGAGCCGCTTCACCGGCGCAGCTCCCACATCTCGATGTAGCCGAGGTCGCGGAACCCGAGCCGTTCGTAGATCGGCGCGCCGGCCTTGGTCGCCTGCAGCGAGGCGGTGCGCGTGCCGCGCTCACGCGCCTCGGCGAGCGCATGGCAGAGGAGCCAGCTCGCGATGCCAGCGCCCCGGTGCTCGGGCGGCGTCGCGACGCCGGTCACGCAGCAGTCGTCGCCGACCTCGATCGCGCCGATGCAGCTGACCGGCTCGCCGTCCCGGTAGGCGGCGTGCCAGCGGAGACTCGTCTCGCCGGCGAGCGCGGCACGGAAGGCGGGGGCCTCGTAGCCGTAGGCGCGATCGTTGAGGTCGGCGGCGGTCGCGGCGTCGCAGGGGCGCGGCTCGGCGCCCGCCGGCGACGCCGGCACCGGCGCCAGGCCCGCGAGGTCGAGCGCCATCGCACGCGGCTCGGCGTCGAGCAGGTGGCCGCGGGCGGCGAGCCACTCGGCGGTCTCGCGGTCCTCGTCGGGGACCCAGACCGTCCAGGCCGCGACACCGGCCTCGTCATATGCCGCCGCAAGGGCGTCGAGCTCGGCGCGCAGGACGGCCGCGTCCTCGTAGTAGACGGAGTTGAAGAGCGAGCGCTGCGGGGTCGCGGGGGTCAGCGAGGCGAGCAGGCCATCGCGCTCGATCAGCCGCGAGTCCGGATGGCCGCTGCCGAACGCCTCGACCTCGTCGCGCAGGCCGGCGATCGCGCGCCGCCGCAGTTCCCCATCGTCGATCCGCTGGCCCATCCGGGCCGGCTAGCTCCCGACCGGCGTCCGCCGCTCGGACTCGGCGGCGACGTCGTCCAGCAGTCGCTGCACCGCCAGCCGCGTCACCGCGACGATGACGGCGCCGACGAACGGCAGCGTCGGGAAGGTCCGGATCGCGTAGACGACCTTCGTGCGCGCGCCGTCGGGAGTCAGCTCGACCGTGCCGACGTGGTCGCGGACCGGGATTCCGGAGAGGACGCGGTAGGCGAACCGGCGCGGCCGCTCGTAGGCGATCATTTCCTCGCGCAGCGGCGGCCCAACCGAGTGCAGGGCGCGGATCGCGCCGACGCCGTTCGGCGCCGGCTCGCCCTGGCGCTCCAGCAGCGAGCGTCGCATCGGGGTGATCTCGGCGGAGCGGCGGGGGTCGGTGAAGACGTCGAAGACGAGCTCCGGCGGCGCCATCACCTCGCGAACAAGGGTGAAGCTGGGCACCGGCGGAGGCTATCGGGAGGGGCCGGGCGCCGCTCTCCGCGGCTTGTACTTTTTCGGAATGCAGAGGCAGCCGAAGGCTGACCTCCGAAAAAGTTGAGCGGGGAGTGGCGCCCGGTCCCTCACGCCAACCGCCAGCGCTGCGGATCGCTCGCCTCGACCGGCTCGACCTCGCCGCGGATCGCAAGGTGATCGAGCGAGGCGCGGACGATCTGCAGCGCCCAGGCGCTGGCGGGCGACTGGAGGTTCTCGGGCCCGATCAGGTCGGCGACGACCTCGAAGGCGGTCCGCTCGCCGCCGGCCAGCGAAGTGCGCGCCTTGCCGAGCAGCTCGTCGACCTGCCGGCGGGCCTCGGCGATCTTCGTCGCCGGTTCGCGGAAGGTGCGGCCGTGGCCGGGCAGGACCAGGTCCACCGCGAGCGGCTCGATCTCGTCGAGCCCGCCGAGGAATTCGCCGACCGGATCGGGCGTGTGGCCGTAGTCGAAGAAGAGCACGGTGCGGCCCAGCAGGTGGTCGCCGGAGATCATCAGCTTGCGCTCGGGCTGGTGGAGGACCACGTGCGAGGGAGCGTGACCGGGCGTCTCGTACACCTGCCAGGTGCCGAGGTCGGTCTCGACCTCCACGCCGGGCAGCAGGTCGCGGTGCGGCTCGACGATCGCGTCGATTCCCGTCTCGGAGTCTTCGGCGCGCGCCTGTCGGTAGCGCTCCAGCGCCGCCGGCGGCACGCCGCTCTCGCGGGCGACGGCGATCCGCTGCTCCAGGGCCGCCTCGGGATCGTCGGCGAGCGGGCGCACGTGCTCCCAGGCCGGGTGCATCCAGAGCTCGCAGCCGGCGGCCTCGACGATCGGCGCCGCGAGGCCGTAGTGGTCGGTGTGGGAGTGGGTGCAGACGAGGAGGCGGACGTCCTCGAGCCCGAAGCCGGTCTGCGAGAGGGCGAGCTCGAAGTCGCGCAGCCGTCCCTTGCCGCCGATCCCCGTGTCGAAGAGGACGAGGCCGCCATCTGCGGCGAGCGCCCAGACGTTGCCGTGCGGCACGCCCGGCCAGGGCAGCGCCAGGCGCAGCCGCCAGACGCCGGGCAGGACTCGTTCGGTCCGCGGCGCCTCGGGCCGCTTGCGTTCCGCCATCGCGGCCGCATCCTTTCAAGCAACCCCCCTGCCAAGATGCGGCGATGGCGTCAGTCGCCGAAACGCGCCGCTCGCGGATCGCAGCCGTGATGCGCGAAGGCGAGCGGGTAACGCCGCTGGAGCTCTTCTTCGACCTCGTCTTCGTGCTGGCGATGACCCAGTGCACGGCGTTGATGGCGCACGACCCGACCTGGTCGGGGCTCGCGCGGGGCCTGCTCGTGCTGGGCGTCCTCTGGTGGACGTGGGTCGGCTACTCGTGGCTGACCAGCGTCGTCGACCCGGAGGAGGGCGCGGTGCGGGGAGCGATCTTCGCGGCGATGGCGGCGCTCCTGATCGTCTCGCTCTGCGTGCCGCGGGCCTTCGGCGAGGAGGCGCTCGTCTTCGCCCTCGCCTACGGCGTCGTGCGCGCCGGCCACATCGCCCTCTTCACGATCGCCAGCCGCGAGGACGAGAGCCTGCGCCACTCCGTCAACGGCCTCGCGGTGGGGACCGCTGTCGGCGTCTCGCTGCTCGCCGTCTCCTCGCTCTTCGACGGCTTCGCCCAGGGCGCGATCTGGGCGCTGGCGCTGGCGCTCGACGTCAGCGCTCCCTACTTCTTCATCGACCCGAGCGGGTGGAAGCTCGCGCCCGGCCACTTCGCCGAGCGCCACGGCCTGATCCTGATCGTCGCCCTGGGCGAGTCGATCGTCGCGATCGGGGTCGCGGCCGAGCTCGGGCTGGCTGCGGGCATCGTCGCCGCGGCGGTCCTCGGCATCGCCCTCGCCGCGGCGCTCTGGTGGATCTACTTCGACGT
>DASWMG010000212.1:0-8979 GCA_036399875.1 Solirubrobacterales bacterium | reverse complement strand
TCGTCCCGGCTCCCAGGGGTCACAAGGAGTACACCGGCTTCAAGGCGGTGCACCGGGCGCCGGGCGGCAAGCTGCTCGTCGCCGGCTACAGCCGTGGGCGGCTGGTCGTCGTGCGGTTGACCGCTGCGGGCGCCCTGGATCGCAGCTTCGGCGGCGACGGCAGGACGATCCTCGGCATCGGCGAGAACAGCGGCTGCGTCGGCGACTGCGACCTGGAGGCCTCGCTCGCGGTGCAGCCCGGCAAGGGGATCCTCGTCGCGGCCGATCGCGCCCTCCTCGCTCCCAAGCTCCTGCGGCTGCGGGGCGACGGGAGGCTCGACCGCTCCTTCGGCCGCGGCGGCGTCGTCTCGTTCGGCACGCGCCTCTTCAAAGCGAAGGACCTCGCCCTGGACGGCCACGGCCGCATCGTCGTAGCCGGCATCGGCGAACGCTTCCGCTCGCGCCGCGACGTCACGATCGTCTTCAGGGCGCTGCGCTACCTCCCCGACGGCAGGCTCGACCGTGGGTTCGGACGCGGCGGCGCCCAGACCCTGCCGGTCGGCGAAGCCAGTGCCGCGTTTGCCGCCCTGACGCAGCGGAGCGGGCGGGTCGTAGTCGGCGGCGGCGCGCAGCTCGCCGGAGGCGGTCGCGCGACCACGAACCGCCTGCTCCTGACCCGCTACCTGGACGACGCTCGTTAGGAGCGGGGAGGCGACGCCGGCGTCGCCTACTTACCATTTGCCCAATGAGCAGCCAGCGACTTCCCGGTGGGGCGGTGCACGCGCTGCCGGCAGACCTGCGCGAGGCGCTGGTGGCCAGCGCCTCGGCGCTCGACGCCTGGAAGGACATCACGCCCCTGGCGCGCAACGAGTTCATCTGCTGGGTCGAGGACGCCAAACGGCAGGCGACCCGAGAGCGCCGCATCCGCCGGACGCGGGAAGAGCTGGAGGAAGGCCAGCGCCGGCCCTGCTGCTGGCCGGGCTGCAAGCACCGCGAGCGCAACGGCCGGTAGCGGCCGGCGGCCCGGCCCGCGTTTGTTCCGTCAGGTCGAGACCCGGTAGCTGAGATGGACCATGCCGTTCTGGAAGCGGCGCTCGGCGACCAGGTCGAGCTCCTGGCGCAGGCCTTCGGGAAGCGCCCGCTTGCCGCCGCCGACGACGATCGGCGCCAGGAACAGATGGCACTCGTCGACCAGGCCGGCCCTGAACGCGTGGGCCGCGAGGCTCGCGCCGCCGATCGCGAGGTCCCTCTCCGCGGAGTCCTTCAACTGCCGCACGGCCTCGGGGTCGAAGCTTCGCTCGATCCGCGTCCTGCGGGTCGTCGCCGCCTCGAGGGTGCTGGAGTAGACGATCTTCTCGGCGGCCTCCCAGATCCCAGCGAAGTCACGCGTCTCCTCGGAGTGGGCGGCCAAGGCGGGGTCGGTCTCCCACACGACCATCGTCTCGTACAGGCGCCGCCCGTAGAGGTAGGTGCCGACGTCGCGCTCCAGGTCGTTGACGAACGCGTGCACTTCCGCGTCGGGCTTGGCCCAGTCGAACCGGCCTTCCTCGTCGGCTGTGTAGCCGTCGAGCGAGGCGAGCGCTGAGTAGATCAGGTTCACGTCGCCTCCTCGTACTCGTCGTGGAGGCGCCACCACTGGTAGGGCGGGGTCTGCGGATAGCCGGCTGGGGAGTCCTCCCACTCCTCCTGGCGCCCGAGCGCGGTGATGTCGAGGTAGCTCCAGGTGCTTCCCATCGCCTCGTCGCCGCGGCTGTTGACGAAATAGGTGCGGAAGATCCGCTCGCCGTCGCGGAAGAAGGCGTTGGTGCCGTGCCATTCGCCGACCCCGAAATCGGCGTCGAAGTCGTCGGTGATCGTGTACCAGGGGATCTCCCAGCCCATCCTCGCCTTCCAGCGCTCGATGTCCGGCTGGGGGGCGCGCGAGACGAAGGCGAGCGTGGTGTCGCGGGCGTTCAGGTGCGCAAGGTGGCCGACCTGGTCGGCGAGGAAGGAGCAGCCGCCGCAACCGCGCTCGGGCCAGTCGCTCACGCCGGGCTCGAAGAAGAATCGGTAGACGATCAGCTGGCGGCGGCCGTCGAACATGTCGTGGAGGCTCGCCGGCCCGTTCGGCCCCTCGAAGCGGTAGTCCTTCGTCACGGCCATCCTCGGCATCCGCCGGCGCTCGGCCGCCAGCGCATCGCGGGCGCGAGTGAGCTCCTTCTCCTTCACGAGCAGCTCCTGACGGGCCGCCTCCCACTCCTGCGGCGACACGATCGGTGGCATCTCCATTGCGGTCCTTCCTCTTCGAAGTCGACGGCTGGGCTGGGTCTCGATAAAGACTGCCGGGTTTGACGAATCTCATCGGAGCGATTGCCCAAACGGGTAGCTGGGGACATCGCTCGCAAGGTCCTGATCGCCGGGGCGACCGGCTTCGTCGGAGGCCGGCTGGCGCGTGCGCTGCTGGAGCGTGGGGAGGCTGTTCGCTGTCTCGTTCGGGACGCGGAGAAGCCGGCGGCCCGTGAGCTGGAGGCGGCGGGGGCGGAGCTGCGGGTTGGCGACGTGACCGACGCGGCGAGCCTCGAAGGAGTGGCGCGGGACGTGAGCGTCGCCTACTTCCTCGTCCACTCGATGGCTGGGGGCGAAGGCTTCGCCGAGCGCGAGCGGCAGGGCGCGGAGGGCTTCGCGCGGGAGGCGAAGCGCGAGGGCGTCGAGCGGCTCGTCTACCTGGGCGGGCTGGGCGGCGAGTCGACGTCCGAGCACCTGCGCAGCCGGCACGAGACGGCGCGCGTGCTGGCCGCCGAGGGGCCGCCGCTCACCTACTTCCGCGCCGCGATGGTGGTCGGCGCCGAGAGCGAGTCCTACCGGACGCTGCGCTACCTGGTGGGCCGGCTGCCGGTGATGGTCGCGCCGGCCTGGCTGCAGACGCCGACGCAGCCGATCGGGATCGACGCCGCGGTCGAGTACCTGCGGCGCGCGCCCGAGGTGCCGGAGGCCGCCGGCCGCGAGGTGCAGATCGGCGGCCCCGACGTCCTCGCCTACGACGAGATGCTCGACCGAATGGCCACCGCGATGGGGAAACGGCGGCCGCTTAGGCTGCGGGTGCCGCTGCTGACCCCTGCGTTGTCGTCGCTGTGGCTGGGGCTGATCACGCCCGTCGACACCAAGGTGGCGCGGCCGCTGGTCGAGGGACTGAAGACGACGACCGTCGTCACCGATCCCTCCGGCGCCGCGCCGTTCGGCATCTCACCGGCGCCGTTCGACGACGTTTTGCGACGGGCGCTGATCGAAGAAGACGAGGGTTTCCGCGAAGTGGGGCATGGGTAGAAGCGCTGCCATGTCACTGGGAATACTCCTCATCATCATCGGGATCGTGCTCGCGATCCTGGTCAATTACGTGCTCGGGATCATCGTGATCCTGATCGGCCTGGCGCTGCTGCTTCTGCCGCGGCTCGGGGCCGGTACGAGACGCGTCTAAGACCGCTCGGCGACAATCCGGGCATGGCTGCCTGGAAGCTGCCGCTGGTCGTTCTCGCGCTGGCGCTGCCGGTGGTGGGGGCGTTCCTGGCCGGGGCGTTCCTGGTGGGTGGGCCGGCGCTCGGCTTCGCCGCGGGGGCGCTGGCGGTGCTGGGGCTGCTCGTCGTCGCGGCGCGGCAGCGGCCGCGGGGACCGATCGGGGAGGAACCGGACCGCGGCGGGCCGCGCCGCGTCCTGGTCGTGGCGACGACGCCGCTGGAGGAGCCCGGTGCGGTCGAGGCGGTGGGGCGTGAGGTGGGCGGCCTCGGCGAGGGGGGAGAGGTACGGGTCCTCGCGCCGGCGAGCATCGGCTTCCTCGACCGCTGGGCGTCAGACGTCGAGTCGGCTCGGCGGCGCGCCCAGGAGCGGCTGGTCGCCTCGGTCGCGGCGCTCGCGGCGGCGGGGCTGGCGGCGGACGCCCGGGTAGGGGACGAGGACGTCGTGCAGGCGGTCGAGGATCAGCTGGAGAGCTGGCCGGCCGACGAGGTGATCCTGGTCAGCGGGCGCGACGGGGACGCCGATGCCGCGGCGGCGGAGCTGCGCGCGCGGCTGCGGCCGCGCTTCCGTCACCTGCAGATGTGAGGGCGGGCGGCGCTCCTGACGACCTGGAAGGCGCTGCCCGGGATTCGCTTCAGTTGGTTTAGGTTCTCGTCGTCCCAGCGCCGGTCGCTGGTCCCGCTGAAGAACCAGTTCGAGCCGTTGTCGGCGACGATCAGGCCGTAGCGCTTGAGGGCGGCGGCGATCGCGCGGGCGGGGCCGGTGAAGGCGTCGAGGCCGTAGGAGGGCCGAAGGCGGAGGCGCGTGCCCATTGCCGGCGCGTTCGGGTCGAGCGTGTCGCCGGCGCAGTGCGAGGCGGGGTGGACCCAGGCGTCGCGGGTGCTCTCGAAGGTGACGCGGATGGCGTGGTCGAGGTGGCCGGTGGCGGCCTCGTCGTAGCGGACGAGGCCGGGGAAGATCGGCAGGCCGGCGGCGTCGGCCGAGGTCCAGCCGTCGGGGCGCAGGGCGGTCGAGCGCAGGTCCCAGCGGGCGCCGGAGGCGGCCCGCCAGAAGGACCCGGCCCGGCTGCGGAGCAGGAAGGCGCGGTAGAGCTCGTAGAGGACGCAGCGCGAGCGGTCGACGACGAGGACGTGGCGGTCGCCGTCGGCGTGCCGGCCGCCCTCGACCGGCGCCGAGAGCGGGACCGGGAAGGGGCCGGGATCGCTCTCGTCGCCGTAGGCGGTGTAGCGGATTGGAAGCGGGCGCTGGCTTTGGCCGACGACGGCGTAGGGGAAGCCGTAGACGCGCGGAGAGCCGAAGTCGGGGTGGAGGAAGCTGCCGCCCTGGCGATTGATGTGGGCGATGACGGCGGCGGAGTTGCGGGCGACGGGCGCGCGAGAGACGTCCTGGTTCCAGGCGGCCTGGGTGGGGAGGGAGGGGGCGCGCGGGGAGAGCGAGGCCGGCGGGTCGGGGAAGATCGAGCAGGAGCCGAGGGAGGGGTAAGGGCCGACGGCGTGGGCGGTCGCCGTGGCGCCGAGCGACACGAATGCTGCGACCGCGACGACCGCTCGCATCCGACCTTTGCCACACCCGAAGGTGGTCAATGTCGGATGTGCCTCAAGTCGAAGACCGGTCGCGGAGCTCGAGCCGTCCCACGACGAGCTCATCGACCTCGAGCCGTCCGACCTTGACCCGGCCCGCGGCGACCCGCCCGATCGCCAGGCGGCCGATCGCGAAGCCGCCGACCGCGGCGGCGCCCAGCGCCAAAGCACCGACAGCCATCGCGCCCCGCGCCTGTGCCGCACTCGCGTTCCGCCTACGCATGCCCCTCAAGGTAGCGCTACATTGAAGCGGCGCGGTGGCTGTAGCTCAGCTGGTAGAGCTCCTGGTTGTGGTCCAGGCGGTCGCCGGTTCGAATCCGGTCAGCCACCCTCTTGAAGTCGCTGGGCGTCGTCAGCCCGAATGGTTCCTTGTGGAGACGTGGCGCCAACACCCGGGCGGGCAGGTGCGACAATGACGTCATCGTGGCCGAGGGCAGGCGCTACCAAGTGTTCGTGAGCAGCACGTTTCTCGACCTAAAAGACGAGCGGGAAGCGGTAGTGAGCGCGCTCCTGCAAATGGATGCCTTTCCGGCGGGGATGGAGCTGTTTCCTGCCGCTGACGATGATGCCTGGACGCTGATCAAGCACGTCATCGACGAGTCGGACTACTACCTGCTCGTAGTCGGGGGAAAGTATGGATCTATCGAGCCTGAGACCGAGCTGAGTTATACGGAGAAAGAGTACGACTACGCTGTGGAGAAAGGAAAACCAGTGATGGCGTTCCTCCATGGCGACCCGGACAAGATCGAGCACGGTAAGTCTGAGAAGTCTGAGGCGGCCCAGAGAGCGCTGGAGGCCTTTAGGAAAAAGGTGGAGGAAAGCAAGCACGTCAAGTACTGGCATGGTGCGGACGACCTCAAAGGTCAGGTAGCTCTTAGCTACGCGAGCTTCAGGCAAACCTATCCTGCCGTCGGATGGATTCGGGGCGACGCGGGCACCTCGACGGAAGCACTGGAGGAACTCAACGAGTTGCGTAAGCGGCTTGCGACTGCCGAGGCAAGTGACGAGAAGATGAGCCATGGCCCCCCGGAGGAGGCGAAGCAGCTGGCCCAAGGGAGCGAGACGGCTGACGTTGCCTACCAAGCGACGGCGCGGATCAGCACGGATTACAACGTGTACAACATCACCACCTATCCGGACATCGGTCCGACGTGGGACGAGCTTTTCTCTGCTATTGGACCGGAGATGATCAATGAGGCGAGCGATAATGCTCTTCGGAAAGTGCTTGCCCGTTGGCTAGACGATGAATATGGAGTCGCGGTCCGACGCGAGTTACGCAACGAGACTTATGGCGAGGGGGAATCAGCGAAGCGGATCAACGGCTTTCGCCTTGAGATCAACGGCGACGATTTCGGGACGTTGATAGTGCAGCTCCGCGCTTTGGGACTGATCGAAAAGAGCGAACGCCAGCGCAGTGTGAAAGATACGGAAACGTATTGGACGCTGACTCCATACGGGGATCAGCATTTGACGACGCTGCGAGCGATCCGTCGTCGGGACGCTAACGGTGACGCGGCGGTGAGCCCGAAGACGTCCGAATGAGCCTTATTTTTGCGCCCACGCATTGCTGGGACGCGCCTTCTGCGCTTTAATTCCGTTCAGGTGGGACCGGGACCGGTTGCCGTCTAGCGGGGGTCCACTCCTAAGCTTGCTCTACCCGACAAGCCGTCCCGCGAGAAGTTGCTGCCCGCTGGCGCGAGGGCGAGCACGGAACTTGAGCCGCCTTGGTCTTGAAAGATGCCGTCGGCGTTGCGCGGGGTGATCTCGGCCGTGTTCTGGTCGTAGGGCGCAAGAGCAAAGACTTCCGCATCGCGCTGATCGGAGGTGAACAGCTGACCGGTGTGTGCCACTCCCCCGCCCGAGTAGGTGCCGTCGCTCTGCCGCCCTCCGAGGCGAACCTTGAGGTGGATGTGGGTCGTCCGGCCGGGGTACTGGCCCGGGTAGATGGTCGCGAACTCGGCTAGGCCGTGGGCGTCGGTGAGCTGGATGCCGCGCAGGAAGGTCTCATCCTTGGTGCCCTCCGACGGCTCGCCCGAGTAGGTGCCGAGGGCGTCGCAGTGCCAGATGTCTACGGCGGCGTCGCGGATCGGTTCGCAGGTCTCCGCGTCTATGACGGTCAGCGCGAGGGCTAGCGGCACGCCGCGGCGGCCCTCGGTGATGTCGCGGCGGACCTGCGCCAGGTCGATGTAGAAGGGGCCTTCCTCCTGTTCGGGCGTCAGCACGCAGTCGGGGGCGGGCGCGGCCTTCTTTGCCCCGGAATTCGCCCCTTCGTCCTCGTCGGCGCCGCAGGCGTAAAGCGCGACGCTCGCCAGCGCCCCTGCCGACAGCGCCATCATCTCGCGGCGCCGGATCGGCGCCTGATGCCCGTCCGAGGGTCGCCCCAGGTCCACCTGAAAAGACTAGCCAGGATTGCTAAGCGGCTTTGAATCAGTCCGCGTCGGCGGGGCGCAACTCGTCGAGCGACTTGACCTCGACGTCGAACGGCTCGTCGGCGGAGCGCCGACGGCGGTACGGCGAGACGGTGACGCGGTGGACCTCGCCGCAGGGACATGGAACCTCGATCGGCCGCGTATCGGAGGCCGGGTCGGTGTCGACCTTGAGGCGGCGCAGCGTGCCGGTGGATTTGCAGCCGAAGGAGATCACCCAGCCGTAGTCGCCGCGCTCGGTCTTCTTCTGGCGACGGGGTTGGGGCATGCGCCCATCCTCTCTGTTTGTGGCGACGGAACGGCGGGCGGTGCCGTCCGCTGCCGCCGCTAGCTTCGTCGCCAAGCTGGGCTCATAACCCCCAGCTGGCGCGAAGTCAGCGAAGTCGGTGCGAATCCGGCGCTGTCCCGCAACTGCGATGCCCCCTGTTGACCAGGGGGACGAGCCAGGTCGCCTGACCCGCGTCGACGGATCGGCCCTCGAAGGAAGGGCTGTTCGTTCGGATCCCCTCCGTTCGGGCTGACCCTTCTTTCGCTCGAAACTCGCGGAGGTTTAGATGGGATCCAGGCGCTGTAAAGGGAAGTCGGCAGGGGTTGCGCTCTCGCCGCTGGTGCTGCTCGTTTCGCTGCTGGCGGTGCTCGCCTTGGCGGTCGCCGGCTGCGGCTCGTCGGACGGCTCTGCCGGCTCCTCCCCGGACGAGACCCATGCCGATAACGGCTTCCCGGTCACGGTCGAGGACGCGACGCAGCGCGTCACGATCGAGCGGCGCCCGGAGCGGATCGTCTCGCTCTCGCCCTCCGCGACCGAGACGCTGTTTGCGCTCGGCGCCGGCGAGCAGGTGACCGCCGTCGACGAAGAATCGGACTATCCGCCTGGGGTCCCGACCACCGACCTCTCCTCCTACCAGCCGAACGTCGAGGCGATCGTCGGCTACGAGCCCGATCTGGTCGTCCTCCCGGCGAGCGTGCCGCGCGACGTCCCCGCCGGCCTGCGCCGCGTCGGCGTCACCGTCGTCGCCGAGCCGGCGCCCGCCAACCTCGACGACGCCTACGCGCAGATGCGCGAGCTCGGCGTCGTCACCGGCCACCCCGCCGAGGGCCGCGAACTGGCGCGCGAGGTCCGCACCCGGGTCGAGGAGCTGATCGCCGCCGCGCCCTCCGGCCGCGGCCTCGACTTCTTCCACGAGCTCGACCCCGACCTCTACACGGCCGGCACCCGCAACTTCATCGGCCGCGTCTACCAGCGGCTCGGCCTCGAGAACGTCGCCGAGCCGGCCGCGCGGCGGGCCGGCACGCCGTATCCCCAGATGTCCTCGGAGGCGGTGGTCGCCGCCGACCCCGACCTGATCGTCCTCGCCGACACCGAGTGCTGCGGGCAGAGCCCGGCGAAGGTCGCCCGTCGCCCCGGCTGGGACCAGGTCTCCGCGGTCCGCGCCGGCGCCGTCGTCGCGATCGACGACGACATCGCCTCGCGCTGGGGCCCCCGCGTTCCCGTCTTCGTCGAGCGG